>NZ_JBHVFF010000005.1:77509-80946 GCF_042801895.1 Streptomyces sp. NPDC057543
GTGCCAATCCTGAGGGGGTGGCGGTGGGTGATTTCAATGGTGACGGCTTCCCGGACATCGTCACCGCAAACACCAACGCGGATTCGGCGTCGGTGCTCTTGAACAATGGTGACGGCACGTTCGCCACCAAGACCGACTACCCCACCGGGAGCGTCCCCACCTCGGTGGCGGTAGGCGACTTCAACGGTGACGGCTTCCCAGACATCGTCACCTCAAACCTCGGCGTGAGTACGGTGTCGGTGCTCTTGAACAATGGTGACGGTACGTTCGGTGCCAAGACCGACTATCCGACCGGCAGCGGTCCAGTCGCGGTAGCAGTGGGTGACTTCGACGGTGACGGAGCCCCAGACCTGGTCACCGCGAACTCCGTGAGTACGGTGTCGGTGCTCTCGAACAATGGTGACGGTACGTTTGGTACCAACACCGACTATCCGACCGACAACAGCCCTGTCGCGGTGGCGGTGGGCGACTTCAACGGCGGACTGCCCGACATCGTCAGCGCAAACAGCAGCGCGAGTACGGTGTCGGTGCTGCTCAACACCACCGGCTCCTCCACAGGACCGGTGATCACCAGTCCGGCCGACGGATCAACGATCAAGGACTGCGGTGGGCGCCCCGGCAAGCACCGCAACGTCATGGGGAACACAGGGCGGGGCTGCACGGTGGCTTTCACCGGCACCGGCAGCTCTGGTGACACCATCTCCGTCACCGATGAGCACGGCGTCACGATCTGCAAGGCCGTCGTCTATGCCGCCGGAAACTGGACCTGCACCTCGAAGAGACCGATCTCCCCGGGGCAACACACCTTCACCCCTACCGCCACTGACGCCGGCGGTAACACCACCACCGGCCCTTCCGTGACAGTGACCATCAAGCCGCAGTCCCACAAGCCCTGCAAACTACACAGGTTGAGTGCCATCCACACCTCACCAGTACGACCGGGGGTCAGTGCCACAGCGGGGCAGGCGGCCTCTACGCGTGACTCAGGTCATGAACCGCTGTCCGGATCACGACCTGAAAGGTGTGTGTGATCTCAAGACCGATCCCGGACGCACGTACAACAGCGCAGGACCGCACCACAGCAACCGCCCTCGTCCGGCAGCGTCCCACTGGGGTCATGGAAGCCGTGGGTATGAGCGAGGCTGACCGTTCTCGCCAGAGCTACGGATCAGAAGGTTCTGACATCCACAGCTGACATCGACGGGTCCGGACAGCGGCGGATCGGGCCGATCACGCTTGGACCAGTCGTCGCCTGCTGAGTCGGATCCTGGCAGGCAGCCGAGAGCCGGGATCGAACCCCTGAAGCGGGTGTCGGCCTGCCCGGCTCGCCTCTAAAGAGCACGGCCCCTCAGCGGGCTGTGGGCCATGTGTGGGCCACCGAAGCGCCGCCGGGGGGTCAGCCCTAGCGAATGTGCAGGTCAGAGACTCAGGCGTTCGCGTATGCGGGCGGTCTTGAAAACCGTCGTGGCAGCGATGTCACCGTGGGTTCAAATCCCACACCCACCGCCACACGTCGGCGAGCGCGCTGACCGGAAGGGGCGCCCCTCATCAGGGGTGCCCCTTTCTCGTGGGGCCGGGCGTTCTGGGCCGGTGGTCCACAAGCCGTTCGGCCTGTGCGCCTGCGGGGCCACTCCGAACGGTCCGGGCTTCGGCGGCGGTGGTACGGGCAGCGACGGTTCTGTGCTCCTGGCGTTGCCCCGTACGCATCCGGCCCGGCGCCCGGGTGGGGACCGTTGAGTACGTCGGTGTCCGCTCGACGAGAGACCGGATGCAGTCGATCTCGTTGCCTGTCACGTCGTCGGGCTCGATGGACCGGACGGGGCGGTTCCGGGTCCGTTCTCGGTCTCGTCCTCGTAGCTCGTGGTGAGGCGGGCCGCCGAGGCGATGGTGGCGCGGGCTTCGCGTTCGGTGAGGCCGGTGCGGACGGCGGCGTCGGTGAGGGCGTCCGCCAGGGCGTCGCCGAAGCCGTGTTCGTAGGCGCGGCAGGCTGCCCAGAAGAGCCGGGTGTTGCGCTGGCCCTCGTGTGCCGCAAGGACGAAACGGACCAGTCCCCGGCCTCGTTCGTGCCGGGCCGTGGGGTGGTGAGGGCGTGCGGGGGGCTTGAGCAGGTGCAGGAGTGCGCGGGGGCAGGGGGCCGGCGGGAGGTCGGCGGTGCCAGGGGCGAGCCGGTACGTGCCGTGGGCGGTGACCGAGCCGGGGCCCACCAGGTAGCCGCCGGCGCCCCGGACGTCGATGCCGGGGGCGAGGCGGCTGGCGGAGTTCGGTACGCGGACGCCGGGCGGGCCGGCCAGCCAGATGTGTCGGCCGCCGCTGGGCGTGAGCACGATGACGGTCGGCGGGATGGTGAACAGGTGGTGCAGGGCGAGCTGCTGGAGGGATGCGGCGGAGTCGTTTCTGCCGTTGGTGTCGATGTCCAGGTCGATGCCGATGAGGTGGTGCGGGGGCCGGCCGCACGCGATTCCGTAGCCGGTGGCCCAGGGGGCGGCGGCGAAGAGGGCGCGGACGGCGGCGAGGTCCGTGGTGGCGTCGTGGACGCCGTGTCCGGGTAGGCCGCAGGCGCCCCGGCAGGTGACCGGCCGGTCCTCGTTCCGGTGCGGAGAGGGCAGGGCGGGGAGCTTACCGGCGGAGAGCGGGATGACGGGGAGCCCGCGCTCGGCGGCGGAGAGTGCGTGGGCCAGGGCCAGGGTGGCGGTCTGCCGGTCGGTGGTGGCCATGGCTACATTTTCGTACAGATGTTCGAGGAAGGGAAGGGGGTGGGGTGTCGGCCGGCTGGGGCGCCGGAGCGCTTCTTCTCTTGCGGGGTATGGGATCGGACGGGGTCGAAGTTGCGGGAGGGGGTGCGGAGTGGGGAGAGCTGGGGCTTCGGCGGCGCGAGTGGGTTTATTGGATGTTCCTCATGCTTGCGAGGGAATCGGATCGCGTGGGTGGTTCGCCGGGGATCCGGTGGGCAACTCTGCTGTCGCGACGTCGTGACCAAGCCGGGGCGGTCGGCCAACTGCCCCGGAACAAGCCGTACTTTCGGTTCCTGGAGGAATTGACATGGCAAGCATCCGTATCGCTCGTGCCCTCGCCGCTGTTGCAGCCCTGCCTCTCGCCGCCGCGCTCTTCAGTGGCGTGGCCCAGGCCGACAGCGGTTCGTTCGCGAACGACGGATCGAACGCGGCTGTTGCCACAGTCGTCGGCAGCGGCGTCGGCGGTAACAACTCCGGCAATTCGTCCACGTCGCAGCAGCAGGCCGTCGGCTCCGGCGCGTCGAACCGGAGCAACTCCGCGCAGGTGAACGGCTCGGGGTTCACCGTGCTCGACCAGCACAACGAGAATCTCGTGGTGAACTTCACCAATCTCTGGTGAGTCGGGCCCGGCCGTGAGTCGGTCGGGGGGCGGGTCACGGCTGGTTGAACGGCGGCCTGCGCGAGGGCACTTGGGTGCACTCGCGC
>NZ_JBHVFF010000006.1:0-76182 GCF_042801895.1 Streptomyces sp. NPDC057543
GCCCCGGACTCACCGCCCGGGGCCCGGCCGCATCGGGTGACAGCCGCACGGGGGACGTGACGGCGGCCGGCGGCACAGTCGTGTGCACCGGCCGTCGCCCACACCTCCGTCGCTCAGCAGCCGCTTCTCATCCCACCGACCGCAGGGCCTCGGCCAGGATCGCCGCGCCCTCCTCCGCCTCCGGGATGGTCAGCGAGAGCGGTGGTGCGATCCGCAGCACGCTGGTGTTGTGACCGCCGCCCTTCCCGATGAGCAGGCCGCCCTCCCGGGCCGCTTCGAGCACGCCGGCGGCCGCCTGCGGGTCCGCCTCGTCGGTGCCGGGCTTCACCAGCTCGATGCCGATCATCAGGCCCCGACCGCGCACCTCCCGCACACACGCGGAAGCCGCGCCGACCGCACGCAGCCGCTCGATCAGCAGCCCGCCGACGCGCCGGGCGTTGCCCTGCAGATCGTGTTCGAGGAGGTACGAGAGGTTGGCGAGGCCGGCCGCCATGGTGACCGGGGAGCCGCCGAAGGTCGAGATGGAGTTGGCGTCGAGGCAGTTCATGACGTCGGCGCGGGCCACGACACCGCCGATCGACATGCCGTTGCCGATGCCCTTGGCGAAGGTGAGAATGTCCGGCGGCCCGTTCTCGCCGTGTGCCTGCCAGCCCCAGAAGTGTTCCCCGGAGCGGCCCCAACCGGTCTGCACCTCGTCGGAGATCCACAGGACGCCGTGGCGGTCGAGGACCCGGCGGAAGGCCGCGTACAGACCGTCGGGCGGCGAGGTGAACCCGCCGACGCCCTGGATGGGTTCCGCGATCAGGGCGGCCGGTTCGCGGATGTGGCCGAGCAGGTCCTCCAGGTCGGCGACGCAGGCCGCGATGAAGTCGGCGTCGCCGAGGTGCGCGTACGGTCCCCGGGTGCGGACGCCGCCGTGCACGTACAGCGTCTGCAGCGGCGACAGACTCGTGGGCGACCACGCGTTGTTGCCCGTGATGGAGACCGCGGCGAAGGACCTGCCGTGGTAGCTGTTGCGCATCGCGAGGATCTGGTTGGACCTGCGGTACGCGGTGGCGAGGAGCAGGGCCGTGTCGTTGGCCTCGGTGCCGGAGGTGGTGAAGAAGACCCGGGCGTCCGGGATGCCGGAGAGCGTGGCGATGCGTTCGGCCAGCTCGACCATCGGCCGGTTGAGGTAGAGCGTGGAGGAGTGGATGATCCGCCCGGCCTGCTCGCTGACCGCCTTGGTCACCTCGGGCAGTGCGTGGGCGGTCATGGTGGTGAGGATGCCGCCGAAGAAGTCCAGGTAGCGCCTGCCGTCGGCGTCCCAGACGTAGCGGCCCTCGCCGTGGGTGATCTCCAGCGGATGTTTGTAGTAGAGCGCCAGCCAGTCGGGGCTGACGGCCAGATGGCGTTCGTGCAGACTGCTCACGGCTCCACCAGTCCTTCGTATGCGTCGGGCCGGCGGTCCCGGTAGAACGCCCACTGCTGACGGACCTCGTCGATGAGGCCGAAGTCGAGGTCGCGGACGACGAGTTCCTCCTCCTTGTCGCTGGCGACCTCGCCGACGAACTGGCCGCGCGGGTCGACGAAGTAACTGGTTCCGTAGAAGTCGTTGTCGCCGTACTCCTCCTGGCCGACGCGGTTGATCGCGGCGACGAAGTACTCGTTGGCGACGGCGGACGCGGGCTGTTCCAGCTGCCAGAGATAGCTGGACAGGCCGCGCGAGGTGGCCGACGGGTTGTAGACCAACTGAGCTCCGTTGAGCCCGAGTTGGCGCCACCCCTCCGGGAAGTGCCGGTCGTAGCAGATGTAGACGCCGACCTTGCCGACGGCGGTTTCGAAGACCGGCCAGCCGATGTTTCCGGGCTTGAAGTAGTACTTCTCCCAGAAGCCCTTGACCTGGGGAATGTGGTGCTTGCGGTACTTGCCGAGGTAGGAGCCGTCGGCATCGATGACGGCGGCGGTGTTGTAGTAGAAGCCGGACTGCTCGATCTCGAAGACCGGCACGACGATCACCATGCCGGTCTCACGGGCGAGTTCCTGCATCCTCCGGACGGTCGGCCCGTCCGGGACGGCCTCGGCCCAGCGGTAGTGCTCGGGTTCCTGCACCTGGCAGAAGTAGGGGGCGTTGAACACCTCCTGGAAGCCGATGATCTTCGCGCCCTGGCGGGCGGCCTCGCGCGCATGCTCCTCATGCTTGGCGATCATGGATTCGGTGTCGCCGGTCCAGGTCGCCTGGACGAGTGCGGCGCGTACGACTTGGGACATGAGCTGCTCCTTCGACGCGGCGTCAGAGAGCCTCTACGCGTTTCTACGCCCGTAGACACGTGCGTAGAGGAGAACGTAAGCCCCGTCACACAGCGGGGCAAGACCATCGCCGTGAACCGACGGAGTCGATCATGTTTCACACCCGTGCGGTCCACATGTGCGCGCCACCCGAAGCCGTACGGTGCCCTGCTCCCGGACCGGTCCCGCGCGCCGGTTTGTATTCTCGGCAGGCACCACCCCATCTGCGCGGCACCTGTGAGAGGAACCACCATGACCACCGAGCTGAGCCCCGACACCCTGACCGGGCGCCTCGAGCGGGCCCGTCAGGACTACCGGGACCTCGGGGGACTCGGGCTCTCGCTCGACCTCACCAGGGGCAAGCCGGCACCGGAACAGCTCGACCTCTCCGAGGAGCTGCTGAGCCTGCCCGCCGGGCGGCACACCTCCGCCGACGGCACGGACGTACGCAACTACGGCGGGCTGCAGGGGCTGCCCGAGCTCCGGGAGATATTCGCCGGGCTGCTCCAGGTGCCGGTCGGGCAACTGCTCGCGGCCGGGAACTCCAGTCTTGAGCTGATGCACGACTGCCTGGTGCACGCACTGCTGAGCGTGGTGCCGGGCGCCGAATCGCGCTGGGTGGAGCAGGAGCGGATCGCGTTCCTGTGTCCGGTGCCCGGATACGACCGGCACTTCGCGCTCTGCGAGCGGTTCGGGATCGACATGATCCCCGTGCCGATGACTCCCGAAGGCCCGGACATGGAGACCGTGGAGCGGCTCGTCGCCGAGGACCCGGCGATCAAGGGCAACTGGTGCGTACCGAAGTACAGCAACCCGGACGGCGTGTGCTACAGCGACGCGACCGTGGCACGGCTCGCCTCGATGAGCACCGCCGCGCCCGACTTCCGGATCTTCTGGGACAACGCCTACGCCGCTCACCACCTCACCGACGAGCCCGTCGAGATCGCCGATCTGCTCGCCGCCTGCGCCGGGGCCGGGAATCCGGACCGGGCCTTCGTGTTCGGCTCCACCTCGAAGATCACCGCGGCGGGGGCCGGTGTCGCGTTCTTCGGCTCGTCGCCCGCGAACGTGCAGTGGCTGCTCGGCAACAACGCCAAGCGGTCGATAGGTCCCGACAAGGTGAACCAGCTCCGGCACGCGCTGTTCCTGCGGGACGCCGACGGAGTACGGGCCCACATGGAGCGCCAGCGCGCCCTGCTGCAGCCCAAGTTCGAGGCGGTGGCCCGGATCCTGGAAGCCGAGCTCGGCGGGACCGGACTGGCGACCTGGACCTCCCCAAAGGGCGGCTACTTCGTGACCCTCGAAGTGCCGGACGGCTGCGCCAAGGAGGTCGTACGCCGTGCCGGCGAGGCGGGCATCGTGCTCACGCCGGCCGGTGCGACCCACCCGCACGGCGACGACCCGCGCGACGCGGTCATCCGGATCGCGCCCAGCTACCCGGGACTCGCGGAGCTGGAGCAGGCGATCGAGGGACTCGCCGTCTGCGTCCGCCTCGTGGGATACGAGCAGCAGGCCCGGTAGGTGGTGCCGCCGATGGACCTGGACGCGGCCGGGCCGCACACCGGCACCTATCGCGCCGCACGGGGCGCCGTGCTCGACGGCACCGGGCACATCTCGCATCCCGATCTGGCGGTCGCACTGCTGGACGAGATCGACAACCCGCCCCACCGGCGGATCCAGCCGGCGGTCGCCGACCGAGCCCTGGCCGGAGCCGGTCGCCGACCGAGCCCGGGGCCGGTCGCGCCGGCCGCGCGCGGAACCCGCGGCCCTACCCGGCCAGCGGCACCGCATCCTGCTCCGGGGCGCAGCGCGTGAGCAGTTCGTCCATCGAGAGTCCGAGCGCCCCCGCCAGCGCCGCGACGGTGAAGAACGCGGGGGTCGGGGCGCGGCCCGTCTCGATCTTGCGGAGCGTCTCGGCGGAGATTCCGGCGCTCGCCGCGATCTCGACCATGCTGCGCCCGCCGCGCGCCTCGCGGAGCAGCGCTCCGAGGCGTTCGCCGCGGCGGCGCTCTTCCGGGGTCAGGGGCGTTCGTACCATGCCGTCATTCTAATACCGCCTCGACCGGTATAGTAATTGGCATGGTGCAACTCAAGACAGATACATCCATCGACGCGATGCGCGAGACCGGCCGGATCGTGGCGCAGCTGCTGACGGCCGTACGGGAAGCGGCGGCGGTCGGCGTCTCGTTGCGCGAACTCGACGAGGTGGCCCGTGGGGTGCTCCGCGAGGCGGGCGCCGGGTCACCGTTCCTGAACTACCGGCCGCATTTCGCCCCCACTCCGTTCCCCGCCGTGATCTGCGCATCGGTCAACGACGCGATCGTGCACGGCATCCCGACCGATCAGCGGCTGCGCGACGGCGACCTGGTGAGCATCGACGCGGGCGCGACGCTCGGCGGCTGGGTGGGCGATTCGGCGATCAGCTTCACCGTCGGACGCGCCCGGCCGGCGGACACCCGGCTGATCGACACGGCGTTCGCGGCACTGGAGGCGGGAATCGCGGCGGCGGTCGTCGGGAATCGGATCGGTGACATCGCGCATGCGATCGGCACGGTGTGCCGCCGGGCCGGTTACGGCATTCCGGAGGGGTTCGGCGGCCACGGCGTGGGCCGGTCGATGCACGAGGACCCGGCCGTCCCCAACGAGGGACGGCCGGGTCGCGGCATGCCGTTGCGGCACGGAATGGTGCTGGCGATCGAGCCGATGCTGATCGGCGGCGGCAAGGACGCGTTCCATCCGGACCGGGACGGCTGGACGCTGCGCACGTCCGACGGCAGCCGGGCCGCGCACGCCGAGCACACCGTGGCGATCACCGAAGACGGTCCGCGGATCCTGACCGCCCTGTGATCAACGGGGCCAAGACGACCTCTGAGACATGCTCCCGTCAAGACTGCGAGGCTCGTTCGTCGCGAAACATCGCGACGAACCAAACCAGCACAGAGCGTTATTGACAGAACATCAGGGGCGGCCGTTCGGCTTCACAACCATCGCGGAGCCCCCGCCACGGCGCACCTTCTCGGCGGCCGCAAGCCACCGTCCGTCCGGCAGCCGCTGCACCCCCGTCGCCGCGCCGATCTCCGGGTTCAGCTTGAACGCATGCCCCAGCGACTCCAGTTGCGCCCGCACCGGGCTGTTCCACAGCCCCGGTTCGAGTTCCGTGGTCGCCGAGTTGCGCTGACTGGCACGCGGCGCCGCGATGGCGTCGCCCAGGGGCAGCCCGCGGTCGACCGTGCCGATGAGCGACTGCAGCACGGTCGTGATGATCGTTGCCCCGCCCGGCGACCCGAGGGCCAGCACCGGCTCACCGTGCTTCAGCACGATCGTCGGCGAGATGGACGAGCGCGGGCGCTTGCCCGGACCGGGCAGGTTCGGGTCGTGGACCGCCGGGCTCGCGGGCGCGAACGAGAAGTCCGTCAGCTCGTTGTTGAGCAGATAACCGCGCCCCGGCACGGTGATGCCGCTGCCGCCCGTCTGCTCGATCGTGAGGGTGTACGCGACGACGTTGCCCCACTTGTCGGCGGTCGTCAGATGGGTGGTGTTCTCCCCCTCGTACGTCGTCGGGGCGGCCGTGCCACCGGCCGCGCAGTCGGCCGGGTGGCTGGGGTCCCCCGGCGCCAGCGGGCTGGTCAGCACCGCGTCGTCCTTGATCAGGCACTCCCGCGAATCGGCGAACCGCTGGCTGAGCAGCCCCTGCGTCGGTACGTCCTCGAACGCCGGGTCGCCGACCCACCGCCCGCGGTCCGCGAACGCGATCCGGCTCGCCTCGATGTAGCGGTGCAGGTACTGCGCCTCGCTCAGCTTCGAAAGGTCTGTGGACTCAAGGATGTTGAGTGCCTCACCGACGCTCGTGCCGCCGGACGAGGAGGGTGCCATGCCATACACGTCGAGGCCGCGGTAGCCGACCTTCGTCGGTGCCTGCCGCAGCACCCGGTAGGACCGCAGGTCCTTGGCCGTGAGGTCGCCGGGCCGTACGACCCGGCCCGCCTTCGGGTCCACGGGCGGGTTGCGTACGGTCCGCACGACATCGTCGGCCAACTCGCCCTTGTACAGCCCGTCGATGCCCTCGCGGCCCACCTGTTCGTACGTACGCGCCAGATCGGGGTTCTTGAACACCGAACCGACCACCGGCAGTTGGCCGCCCGGCAGGAAGAGTTTCCGGCTCGCCGGGAAGTCGGCGAACCTGGCCTGGTTGCCCTCGGTCTGCGAGCGGAACGTGCTGTCGACGACGAAGCCGTCCCTGGCGAGCCGCTCGGCCGGTTTCAGCACCTGCCGCAGCGATTTGCTGCCCCAGGTGTCCAGCGCGGTGGCCCAGGTGGCCGGGGTTCCGGGGGTGCCCACGCTCAGTCCGCTGGTGACGGCGTCCTCGAAGGCGAGCGGCTTGCCGTTCTCCAGGAACAGCGAGGAGTCCGCACTGCGGGGTGCGGTCTCGCGGCCGTCGATCGTCTCCACGGTGTGCGTCTTTGCGTCGTAGTGGACGAAATAGCCGCCGCCACCCAGACCCGACGAATAGGGCTCGGTCACACCGAGCGCCGCCGCGGTCGCCACCGCCGCGTCCACCGCGTTGCCGCCCTTGCGGAGCACCTCGATGCCTGCGGCCGACGCATCCGCGTCGACGCTGGCGACCGCCCCTCCATACCCCACCGCCACAGGCGACTTGGGCGGTGGCTGGGACGGTGGTGCGGACGAGGACGGGGCCGCCGCCCCCATCGTGACGACAGCAGCGAGAACGACCGGCAACGACACATACCGCGCGACGGGACGTCGCATGCGCACCTCCAGTGAAGGATTGTCCGCCGCAGGGTAACGCCGCGCCCCCCACCCCGTCAGGACCACCCGTGAACCCGAGACCCCTCGCCCGCCAACATGCCCGCCCCTGTATGCAAGGGCCGCCCATCACTTGCGGGCGACGAACCCCCACTGATCGACGGGCTCAGCACCATCGTCACTCAGGCTCGGACGCCACAGGGAGATGGACCCGAATCCCGGATCGACCAGTTCCATCCCGTCGGCGCTCGCGAGGATCTCCTCGGGCCGGCGCACCAGGTAGGGCGGAGTGTCTCCGGCCGCGTAGGCTTCCTGGGCCGCCAGTGTCCGGGTGGTGGCGATCGTGTCGCAGAGGACCAGGTAGCTGCCTGTCACCGTGCCGGCCATGTATCGGCGCATGAGGTCGATACCGGCCCGGGGTTCGACGTGTCCCAGCGTGGACAGCACCATGACGGCCACCGGCTGTGTCATATCCAGGGTCCGGGACGCTTCCTGGAGTACTCGCTCGGCTTCCAGCATGTCCGCATGCACGTAGTCCGTCGCCCCGTCCGACGCGCTTGTCAGCAGGGCGCGGGCGTGCGCCAGGACCAGCGGGTCGTTGTCGACGTAGACGATGCGTGCCTTCGGCTGGATGCTCTGGGCTACCTCGTGGGTGCTGTTCTGGACGGGGAGCCCGGTTCCGATGTCGAGAAACTGGGTGATTCCCGCTTCGTCGGCCAGATACCGCACCGCACGCGCTTGGAAGGCCCGTGACGCACGGGCGAGGTCCCGGGTCTGGGGGTAGCTCGCGATAACCTGGTCTCCCAGTTCCTGGTCGACCGGGTAGTGGTCCTTACCTCCGATCCAGTAGTTCCACACGCGGGCCGAGTGCGGTACGCCGCTGCGGATCTGGGCCTCGAGCTCTGTCTGCTCAGTCATTTCGGTTCTCGTCTCGTAGTGTCTGAAGGGCAGCCGTGGCAGCCAGCGCCCCGTACTTGCCCCAGGGACGAGGTCTCGGAAGGCCCCTGTCACATCCGCGGCCGACCTGGCCCCGCGGTCATCCCAGGCCCGCTGCTGCTGAGCGAACGCCTCAGACCGGCGCTCTACGAGCAACAGCTGATCAAGCAGGATCCGAAGAGCCATCTCGCCCCCGCACACCACAGGTTGACGGAACGCCAGTTCTAGCTGGTCGACAAGGTACCCGAACGGGCTACACCATCAACTCCCTTCCCCTGGCCCCATGGAGGACACGGTGAGCGACGTTCTGCCCGCATGGGCCGCCGTCACCAACTGGCCGGCAGCACACGCGCCCGCCTCGCACGCCACACTGCGACCGGGCGCGACCGCGGCCGATGTCCATTGCGTCGAAGACGGACCGGGAGCACCTCTCCCTGCGGACTTGGTGACGCTGCTGCTGACGTGCAAACGGAACAGTCGAGGCGTCGGAGGTGGAACACGACCCCGACGAGTACGACCCTGGTCTGTTCCTCGCCCAGCATCATCTGCTGCCACTGGAGGCAATCGTGTTCAGGTCGATCTGCCGCACGACAGGCATCAGCCTGCTCGGGACGACGAGGACACGAAGTAGAGCAGCGTGCCCTGCTGACCGCCCGGAGCCACCTCCACGGTCGCCGGGTCGTGGCATCGGCTTCACCTCACCGCACGAGTCGCTCGACGCCACCACGCCCGGGGGCGCCCGGCCTTCCATGTCTTCGCGGCTCTGGCGGAGTTCAGCCGCCAACTCACCGTCCAGGGCACCAACGCATTGCTGTCCCGGGCAGCGGGTGACGACATCAGGCGGTCGGCGTCGTCGGCACGGTCAGCGCGGAGAGCAGCGCCAGGTCGGCCTGTTCGAGGCTGTCCAGCAGGGTGATCCGGTCGGCCCCGGCGATCGGCACGGTGGAGGGAACGGCCAGCACCGAGCAGCCGGCGGCACGCGCGGAGGCGACCCCGGTCGGAGTGTCCTCGACGGCCACGCAGGCGGCAGGGTCCAGCCCGAGTCGATCGGCGGCGGCCAGGTAGGGGGCGGGGTCGGGCTTGGTGCGCTCGGTGTCCTCGGCGGCGAGGGTGACGGTGAACCAGTGATCGCCGAGGCTGCCGAGGACCAGGTCTACTACGCGGCGGGGTGATGACGAGACCAGCGCGGTAGGCACGGCAGCGTCGCTCAGCTCGGCGAGCAGTTCCAGTGCGCCGGGCCGGGAGACGACCTCGGCGGCAACCTTGCTGCTGAACGCGTCGTTGAGGAGTTCGGCCAAGGCATCCACAGTGACACTGGTCCGGGTCACGCGGTACAGGTGGGCGGCGGTGTGGTCGACGGCGCGGCCGAGCACCTCGGGCAGGTCCTCCTCGGTGAGGGTGTGGCCGAGGCCGGCGGCGAGTTCGGCGGTGGCCTTTATCCAGAGGTACTCGGTGTCGACCAGCGTGCCGTCCATGTCGAACAGGACGGCGGCGGGGAGTGCAGGCACGGCGGTCCTACCTTTTTTGGTCGTGGGTTGACTGATCACTCGAAAGGTCGGTGGCCTAGGGGCTCCATGGCCGGCGTGGTGGAGCCGATGGAGCGGCTCAAGGATCACGGCTACTCGGAGCCCCGCGACGACTCGGCCGCGGCCCGTCCCGGAGGGCCTCGGTCAGTCACCCGTCCGGGGCCTCAGCCGAAGAGTGAGGATCTGGAACGGGCGGAGTGCCAGGAGCACCCTTCTGCCGTCCGCTTGTACGACGTCCACGTTCTCGCGCGGGTAGAGTTCGCGCTCCAGCAGATCGGTCTCGGCCGCCGACGCCAGCGGGAAGCCGGCGGTCAGGACGGTTCGGGCGCGTCCGCCGTGGGCCTCGTAGAGGCGTACGACGATGTCGCCGGAACGATCGTCGGCAAGTTTGACCGTCTCGATGACGACGGCCTCGTTATCCGCGGTGACGAGCGGTTGGACCTCTGTCGAGCCGGGGAGGCTGCGCTCCGGCTGGTTGAACGCGTAGCCCTCGCGGACGGTGTCGGCGATGTCGGCGCCGATGACGAACCCGTAGCGCAGACGGTGGTGGCCCTGGTCGGCATCCGGGTCGGGGAAGCGGGGAGCGCGGAGCAGGGAGAGCCGGACGGTGGTGGTGGTGCCGCCGTCGGCACGGACGTCTCGGGTGACCTCGTGCCCGTAGGTCGAGTCGTTGACCACAGCCGCGCCCCACCCCCGTTCGCCGAGGTGCAGGAAGCGGTGGGCGCAGATCTCGAACTTGGCGGCGTCCCAACTGGTGTTGGTGTGGGTGGGGCGCCGAACGTGTCCGAAGGGGATCTCCGCACTGGAGTGGTCGGCCCGCACGTCGATCGGGAAGGCGGCCTTGAGGAGCTTCTCCTTCTCGTGCCAGTCGATCTCGGTGTCGATGTCCAGGCGTCGGGAGCCGTCGGACAGGGAGACCAGCTGTTCGATGCGGGAATCACCGAAGGTCCGCACGATCCGGACACCGCCTTCCTCTGCCCTGACCGAGTCGGCGTCGAGGAGGTTGTGAACGGTGTTGCGGTAGAAGGCGTCGATGTCCCAGGCGTCGTACTCGTTGGGGAAGTCCTGGTGCAGTTGGAGGAGGTTGGCGGCGGTGCCGGGGGCCAGCGCTTCGCGGTCGGCCCCGATGTCGTACGCCGAGTTCACCAGGCCCTGGGCATCGATCCGGACGCGGACCAGGCCGTTGTCCAGCACGAAGCCGTCCCCGCAGGGGGCCGGGACGACGGGTCGGCCCGGCGACCGGGTCCGGAGCGTGGCACCGAGGGCGGGGACGCCGTCACGGGCGAACGGAGCGGCGTTGAAGACCACGAGCAGGTTGCCTTCGCCGGCCAGGGCGCGCTGGGCGGCGTCCGTGATCGCGCGCAGCTCGGCGGTGACGGCGGCGTAGGTCCGCTCCGCCTCCCGGTGCACCCAGGCGATGGAGGAGCCGGGCAGGATGTCGTGGAACTGGTGCAGCAGGACCGTCTTCCACAGCCGGTCCAGGGCCTGGTAGGGGTACGGGAATCCGGTGCGCACGGCGGCTGTCGCCGACCAGAGCTCGGCCTCTCGCAGCAGGTGCTCGCTGCGCCGGTTTCCCTGCTTGGTCCTCAGCTGGCTGGTCAACGTGCCGCGGTGGAACTCCAGGTACAGCTCCCCCTGCCACACCGGCGCGTCGGGGTATTCGGCGTGTGCCCGCTCGAAGAAGTCCGCGGGGCTCTCGATGACGACCCTGGCCGAGCCCTCCAGGTCGACAAGGCGCTCGGCCCGGGCCAGCATCTCCCGGGTGGGGCCGCCGCCGCCGTCTCCGTAGCCGAACGGGAGAAGGGAGCGGTTGGCAGCCTCCTTGTCCTGGAAGTTCCTTACGGCGTGGGCGAGTTCGGATCCGGTGATCTCGGCGTTGTAGGTGTCGACGGGCGGGAAGTGGCTGAAGATCCGGGTGCCGTCGATGCCCTCCCACCAGAAGGTGTGGTGCGGGAACTTGTTGGTGGTGTTCCAGGAGATCTTCTGGGTGAGGAACCAGCGCACGCCGGCGAGTTTCATCAGCTGCGGCATGGCCGCGTTGTAGCCGAAGGTGTCGGGCAGCCACATCTCCTTCGTCTCGACACCGAACTCATCGAGGTAGAAGCGCTTGCCGTGGACCAGCTGCCGGGCGAGGGCCTCGCCGCCGGTGATGTTGGTGTCGGGTTCCACCCACAGGCTGCCGACGGGGAGGAACTGTCCGGTCTTCGCCTTCTCCTGGACCCGGCCGTAGACCTCGGGGCGGTGTTCCTTGAGCCAGGCCAGCTGCTGGGCCTGGGACATGGCGAAGAGGAAGCCCGGGTGGTCGTCCATGAGGTGGGTGACGTTGGAGAGCGTCCTGGCGACCTTGCGGACGGTCTCGCGCAGCGGCCACAGCCAGGCGGTGTCGATGTGGGCGTGCCCGACGGCGGACATGCGGTGGGCGCTGGCGACCGCGGGGGCGGCGAACGCCGGGCGCAGCACCTCGCGGGCGGCGGTGGCGCTGCCGGCGATGTCCTGCAGGTCGACTGCGTCCAGGGCCCGCTCGATGGTGTGCAGGAGCTGCCAGCGGCGCGGGTCGGCCTCGGGGAGTTCGCGCATGAGCTCACCGAGGACGTCCAGGTCCTGGGCGAGTTCCCACACCTGGGTGTCGAAGACCGCCAGATCGAGGCGGAGCAGCTGGTACAAGGGTGCGCTCTCGGGGCCGACTCCCGTCATCCAGGAGGGTTGGTCCCCGGTCCGGGACGGGATGTGGTCATCGACCAGGTTGGGGTTGGCGGCGGCCTCGACGTAGTAGGTGAAATCCTCGCCGCCGACCGCCGGGTCGGCGACCGGGACATAGGCGTTGCGGGGGTTGAGGGCTTTCACCACGCTGCCGTCCGCCCGGTAGACCAGGCCCTCGGTGGAGAAGCCCGCGCCGGTGACGTTGAAGCCGAGGTCGATGACCGCCTCGACCCGCAGGCCGGCCCACTCCTCCGGAACCCTGCCGCTGATCCTGAACCAGCTCGTGGACCAGGGCGGCCCCCATCGGTGCCCGAGCGTCACGGGTTCGTACGGTGCGGCCAGGCCGTCGGCCACGGGGACCGGCTCGCCCGGCACGCTCCAGATCGCGATCTCGACCGGGACGGTACGGGCGTGGACCGCGGGCCGGATGCGCTGGTTCAGCACCCGGTCGAGCCGCTGCTCGGTGAGGCGTCGCTTGCTGTGCATGGATTCCTCTGTAGTCGATGGAGGACGGTGATCTTGTTGCGGCCGGCCGTCAGGAGCGGTGCGGGGACGGAGGCGTCAGACCGTCCACCACCCCGTGGTGTTCGCGGCCGGCCCGAAGCTCGCGCTGTGGGAGCCGTTGGTGCGGCCGACCGGAGAGCCGGCGAGGAGCAGACGCCCGGGTGCGGGGATGCGTACCGCCCCATCGGTGGTGTTCAGCGTGCAGACGAAGCCCAGGCGGCGGAAGACGAGCACGCCCGCAGGCGCGTCGGTCCATTCGACGGCCTCACCCGCGCCGAGCCCCGGGTGCGCCCGCCGTACCGCGAGCGCGCCGCGGTACAGCTCAAGCGTCGAGTCCGGGTCGCCGGTCCGGGCTTCGACGCTGAGGGCTCCCCGGCCCTCGGGCTGCGGCAGCCGGCTGAAGCCCGTACCGAAACCGCCGGCTGAGGCGTGCTGTCCGGTGTCGCGGACTTCAGTCCTCAATGGGGCCCAGATCGGGAGTGCCCCGCAGTTCCACCGTGCGGGTGGTGGAGCCGTGCAGCTCGAGGACCGTGATCTCGTTCCGGCCGGCGTTCAGGATCGGCGCGGGGACGTAGAGAGTGGTCTGCGGTCCTCGGGACCAGTACCGGCCGAGTGCGAAGCCGTTGATCCAGACATGGCCCTTGGTCCAGCCGTCCAGGGCGATGTAGCCGTCGGCCGGCTGCTCGATGTCCAGGTGTCCACGGTGGAACGTGGGGCCGACCGGGGGTGAGGCGGGCTCGAACGTGGTGAAGGACAGCCGGCCCAGATCGTCGAGAGGTACGGGTCGGCTGTACCAGCCGTCCGGGGCCGCTGCGTTGACGGTGACCTCGCCGAGCAGTCCCTTGCGGTCGTGCATGCCCTGCCCGTAGTTGACCCTGCCCTGGTTCTCCACCAGCACGGCCAAGTGCGCGCCGCGCCGAAGGGTGTGGAAGGCGAGGGTGTGCTCATGGCTCTCGCGTTCCAGGACGCCGACCGGCTGGCCGTCGACGAAGACCTGGGCGCGATCGTGCACCTCGGCGACGCGCAGGACGGTCGGCCCGGCCGCCGGGAGCACCGTCTCGTACAGGATGAATCCGAAGCACTGGCCGAGCTGTTCCATGACCTGCGGACGGTCGGCGTGCACCGCGCTGCCGAGCCGCTCGCGCTGGTCCAGGAGGCTCGCGCATGCGGTGAGTTCGGCGACGGCCGGGGCGAGCTTGAGTGCGGGGGCGGGTACCGGCTCCTCGGGGACGGGCGCGTACCGGGCGATGACCTCGCGGAAGGCGGCGTATTTCGGCGCGGGGTCGCCGGCCTCGTCCAGCGGTGCGTCGTAGTCGTACGACGTGACGATGGAGCGGTACGTGCCCTTGTCGTTGGCGCCGTTGGTGAAGCCGAAATTGGTACCGCCGTGGAACATGTAGATGTTGACCGAGGCACCGGCCGCGAGCAGCCGGTCGAGGTCCGCCGCGGCGTCGGCCGCGCTGCGGGTGACATGGGTGCCGCCCCAGCGGTCGAACCAGCCGATCCAGAACTCGCTGCACATCAGCGGCCCGGACGGCTGATGCGTGCGCAGTTCGGCGAGCCCGGCGTCCACCCGGCTGCCGAGATTGACTGTGCGCAGGACGCCGTCGAGGCCGCCGCGCTCCAGGTCGGAGGGCTGGTCGCAGGTGAACAGCGGCACGTCGATTCCGTGCCGGTGCAGCAGCTCCGCCAGATTCTCCAGGTAGCCGGAGTCGTCGCCGTACGCACCGTATTCGTTCTCCAGCTGCACGGCGAGGATCGGGCCGCCACGAGTGGAGAGGTACGGAAGGACGGGCGGCAGCAGGGCGCCGAGGAAGTCGTCCACCGCCTTCAGGTAGCGCGGGTCGCGACTGCGCAGTTCGATGTCCTCGTCGACGAGCAGCCAGGAGGGCAGGCCGCCGCCCTCCCACTCGGCGCAGATGTACGGGCCGGGGCGGAGCAGCACGTGCAGGCCTTCGGCGGCGGCCAGATCGAGGAATCGGGGAAGATCGAGACCTGCGTCCAGCCGGAACTCACCCGGATGGGGCGAGTGGAGGTTCCATGGGACGTAGGTCTCGATCGTGTTCAGTCCCATCAGGCGCGCCTTGCGAATCCGGTCGGCCCACTGTTCCGGATGGATCCGGAAGTAGTGCAGTCCGCCGGAGATGATCCGCAGCGGTCGGTCGTCGAGACGGAAGCCGTCTGCGGCAATCTCGAGTCGTGGCATGGCCGTGGTCTCCTCGATGATGGGACTGATGGGACTGATGGGGGCGGGTCAGCTCAGCGGACGACAGAGCAGTGCGTCGGGGACACCGCCGTTGTTCCACTGCCAGGTGAAGGCGACGCCGGCGATGTACTCGTTGTCGGTGCACTGCCCCTTGTAGTAGCCGGGGGCCCAGTCGCTTTCGACCGAGCCGCCCGTGGCGGGGCGGTTGTCGCCGTGGTCGAACCAGACGTTGCGTCCGTTCAGCGGCAGCGGCGCGGCGGATGGCGCGCAGAGCAGGCCGGCCATGGAGTTGCCCTTGACGCTGTAGCCGACGGCGAAGGTGTTGTCGGGGCACTGGAGTTTGTTGTAGCCCGAGGCCCAGTCACCGTGGGTGACGTAGCGCTCGTCATGGACGGCCACCCAGGCGCCGGCTCCCTTGGCGGGCTGGTTCGCGTCGGTGCACAGACCACGCTTGTCGCTGCGGCCGAGGCCGATCAGGCGCTGGTTGTCGGGGCAGTTGCCCTTGCGGTAGCCGGGGCTCCAGTCGCTCTGGGCGAGCATGCGGGAGGAGACGTTGTGGTCGCGGAAATCGAGGTTGAGCATGTTCCAGTGGTTGACCTGTGCGACCGGACCGGAGACGCCCGGGGCGTTGATCAGCTTGTTCCAGTCGGCAGACCGCCAGTCACCGGGGTCGCTGAGGCTCTGCCGTTTACCGGCGGCGTCGTAGGAGATCAGGGCCCAGTTGTCCTGCGGCGCGCCGTTGGCACCGGTCCATCCGACCAGCGGCCAGATGGCGAAGTCGGTGTCGTTCTCGACCAGGATGTCGGTGAAGTTGCCGAACCAGGTCTTCTCCTTGGCGTCGATTGACCCCCGGCCGGCCGCACCGAACTCGCTGATCCAGACGGGGGCAGTGAAGTGCTGGCCGGACCGGGTGACGAACAGGGCCTCGTCGTGCACCAGTTGCTTCAGCTTGTCGAGCGGGAAGTCCTCGTACGGCCAGTCGTTGGTGTGCCCCGGTCCGCTGGCGGCACCCGTGTAGTTCGGCCCGGTGTAGCCGTAGAAGTGCGCGGCGTAGACCAGCTTCCCCGAGCTGATCAGGGTGTTGGAGAGTTCACGGACCGGGGTCAGCATCGGCCTGCCGTAGTTCAGCCCGTCCAGCGGGATGCCGTACCAGTTGATGCCCTCCATGATGACCAGCATGTCGGGGTCGGCTCCCAGGATGCGGGTGCCCGCCAGCTCGAAGGCCGCGTACGCGTCGTGCTCGTCACCCCAGCCCCAGTTGGGGTCGTCCCAGGTGTCGCGGCGAATCTCGTTGCGCAGGTCGGCGCCGACGACTCGCTTGTTCGCCTTGTAGCGGTTCACCAGGAAGAGCCAGTCCTGCTGCCACTGTTCGGCGGACTGGCCGCTGTTCCAGCGCTCGTTGCCGTCCAGGCCGCAGCAGAAGCGGTAGGTGGTGGTGTGGTTGTTGAGGATGACCGCGAACCCGTCGGCGGTCAGGGCCGCCACCACCGCGTCGAACACCTGCAGCGCGGTCTTGCCCTTCAGCTGTGGATTGGCCGCGACCGCGGAGTCCGGTACGACCGTGGTGTCGCGCATCATCGCGTTGGCGAACGGCAGGCGGATGGTGTTCAGCCCGAGCTCGTGGAAGTCGGCCGTGATCTGCGTCATCGGCGCGCGGTCCAGGCCCAACGGGATGTTGTGCGACATCTGGTTCGCCTGGTGGTTCGCGGGGTCGTTGACGTCGCCGCTGCCTTCCCAGGTGCCCTGGGCGCCGGCCCAGTTGCCGGCCTTCAGCTTGAAGCGGTTGCCGTTGGCGTCGACGATGTATCGCCCGCGGGTACTCAGCGGTCCCGTCCAGGAGGCTGCCAACTGCGGCCCGGTCATCGGAGTGACGGTGGTGGCGCTGGGGAGCGCCGCGGCGGAACCGGAGGTTCCCCCGAGGACGAGGGTAACCGCGGCGGCCGCGGCAGGCAGGATTCGGGAGAAGAATTTCCTGACGACGGGAGTCGGCCTGTCGGATCTCATGATTGTCCCCTCCAGGGGTGGGGGTGGGGGTGCGGGCGGATCTTCAGGTGGTGCGGCCCGGACCGGCGGTCCGGAGTCAGGAGCGGCTCTGAGCCTGTTGGGTGACCTTCGATCGGAGAGCGGACGCGGCATGGTACGTACGATTCCAAGGCGCCGGGATGGCCTCGGATGGCGTCCCCCTGCTCGAACGAAGCTGAGCGCTAGGGGAGGGAGCTACCAGGCCCTTTCGGCAACACGGGAAGCGTGCGTGCCAGGGCGTGGCCGCCCGATCAGAGGTCACCCGACAGGCTCTCAGCCCTTGAGGCCGCTGGTGGCGATGCCTTCGACGATGTAGCGCTGGGCGACCAGGAACATGGCCACCAGCGGTGTGATGGTCACGACGGCTCCGGCGAACAGTCCGGGCAGGTTGATGGTCTGTGAGGTGAGGAACGTCGACAGGGCGATCTGGGCCGTCCACGCGGACGGGTCCTGGCCGATGACCAACGGCCACAGGAAGGCGTTCCAGCTTTCGATGAAGGCGAGCGCGCCGAGCGAGGCGAGCATCGCTCCGGACGACGGCAACGCGATCCGGCGGTAGAGGCCGAGCCAGCCGAGCCCGTCCAGGCGTCCGGCTTCCTCGATCTCGGTGGGGAACTGGAGGTAGAAGTTACGGAAGAGCAGGACGGCGAAGGGGTTGAACAGCCCGGGTGCGATGATTCCCCACAGAGTGTTGACCCCGCCCATGGAGCCCACGACGACGAAGGTGGGCACGAACGTCACCGAGCCGGGGATCATCAGCGTGGCCACCACCAGGGCGAGCAGGACGCCGCGTCCCGGCACCGGGATCCGCGCGAGGGCGTACCCGGCGGCCGAGGCGAGGATCGTCGACACCGGGGCGGTGATCGCGGCGATCAGCAACGAGTTGCCGAGGGCCTGGCCCATGTGCAGGGTGGGGTCGCTGAAGAGCGAGGTGAAGTTCTCCCAGTGCATCGTGGACGGCCACCAGGTCCAGTGCGGTGACGTCAGGCCTTGCGTGTCCATCAGCGCGTTGCGCAGCATCAGGTAGAAGGGCGCCAGGAACACTGCCGTCAGCAGGCCGGCCAGCACGCCGCGCGCGGACCGGCGCAGTACCTGCGGCAGTTCTCGTGTGGTTGTCATATCGCTCATTCCTCACCCTTGCCGAAGCCGGTGAACCGGCCCTGGAGCAGGGTCACACCGACGATGAGGGCGGTGAGCACGAAGGCTCCGGCCGATCCGAGGCCGTAGTTCTGGGCGCCCATCGCGGTGTCGTAGAGATAGACCAGCGGGGTTCGGACCGGGGCCGTCGCTGCCCCGGACAGCCCGCTGTTGAACAGGTTGTAGAACTCGTCGAACGCCTGGAAGGCGGCGATGAACTGCAGCATCAGGACGGCCACCGAGGTGTTGCGCAGCATCGGCAGGGTGATCCTGCGCAGCAGGCGCAGGCCGGTGGCGCCGTCGAGGGCGGCGGCCTCGTAGACCTCCTTGGGGATGCCTTGGAGTCCGGCCAGGAAGAGCACCATGTAGAAGCCCACCTGGAGCCAGAGGCGGAGGGTGACGAGGACGACCCAGTACAGCGGTGGCGAGGTGGTCTGCAGCCACGGGACGGCGGACATGCCGAACCATCCGCCGACCGTGTTGGCGATACCGGCCGGCAGCCCGTTGAACAGGCACATCTTCCACAGCAGGGAGGCTGCGACGTAGGAGACGGCGGCCGGGATCAGGAAGGCGGTGCGCAGCAGGGCCCGGCCGCGCCGGATCCGGTGCACCAGCAGCGCCAGTCCCAGCGAGGCGGCGAACGTCACCGGCACGATGAACACCGTGAACAGCAGGATCTGGACGAGCGACCTGCGGAACACCGCATCGGAGAGCAGCGCCTGGTAGTTGTCCAGGCCGACCCAGTGCCCCAGGGCGATGGTGCCGCGGGCCTCACTGAAGCTGAGCAGCAGGCTCCAGCCGATGGCGACGTACTTGAAGAGGCCCAGGCCGATCAGCAGGGGTCCGGCGAGCAGTGCGAACGCTCCCCAGGCACGCCGGTCCGGGCGGGGACGGCGGGTGGGGGCGGTGCCCCGCGGCTCGGCTGCGGGGCACCCGACACGCTCGCTGTGAAGCGTGGGCGAAGGTGCGGACTTCATCATGCGCGCTGCTTGTCGATCTCGCTCTGGGCCTGCTTGGCCGCGTCGGCCAGGAGCCGGGCCGCATCGCCCTGCCCGCTCACGATCTTCGCCGCAGCCGCGGTGAAGAGGTTGCTCACGGCGCTGTTCCAGGTGCTGGGGTTGTGCCTGCCGTAATTGGCGGCGAGCTCGACGCTCTCCTTGGCGAGACCCTGGGCGAGCTTGTCGGCGGAGGCTGCGACAGACATGCGCGGCGGGATGTGGAAGCCGTAGCTTTCCGACCAGTCCTTCTGGAGGTCGGTCTGCTGGATCCAGAGCCACTGGACGAACTTCTTGGCCGCTGACACGTTCTTGCCCTTGGCGTTGACGCAGCTGGTCCAGCCACCGACGCGCACGACAGGCTTGCCGCCGGCCTTGAAGGCGGGCCAGGGCAGGATGCCGAAGTCGTCGCCGAGCGCGGTCCTGATGGCGGGCATCGACCAGAGGCCGCCCAACTGCATCGGGACGACGTTCTGGGTGAGGGCGGCGGGATCCCACCAGTCGGTGGTGAAACCGAGCAGCAGGGACCGGTCGTCGTGAAGGCGCTTGAGCCCGGCCACGGCCTCGGCGGCCTGCGGGGAGCCGAAGGCCGCCTTGCCGTCGGTGACCAGGTCACCGCCGTTGGAGAACACGGCCAGGGCGGCGCCTTCGCTTACGCCGTCGTTGCCGAGGAACAGACCCTTGGTCTTCTTGCCGGTCAGGGCCTTGGCCGCGGCGACGAGCGCGTCGAAGCTGTCGGGCGGGGTGATGCCGGCCTTGGACAGCGCGCTTTTCCGGTAGTAGAGCATCACGACGTCGTCGAGCGTCTTGACGCCGTAGAGCTTGCCGTCGACGGTCACCGCGTCGAGGTCGCCCGGGTTGAAGTCGGACTTGGCGCTGCCGTAGAGGTCGTCCAGCTGGGCTATCTGGCCTCGCCGGGCGAGGCTTTCGCTGAAGTCGCCGATCTCGAAGACGTCCGGGGCGGAGTCGGTGAGCAGGGTCGCGTAGAGCTTGCTGGAGTAGTCGCCCGGGGTCCAGGTGACCTTGACCGCGATGTCCGGGTTGGCCTTGGTGAACTCGGTGGCATAACGGGTGAGGGCCTGCTGGGTGCCGGCCTCGCCGTAGGCGTGGGACCAGACGTTCAGGGTGGTCTTCGCCCCGGCGGAGGCCCCGCCGCTCGGGCTGGTGCTGCAACCGACCGCTGCTCCGGCGACGAACAGAATGGATCCGCCGAGGAATCCTCTGCGGCTAAGCTGGGCTCTCTGTGCGCTCACTTCGCATCCTTCAGGTTGAGAGGGTGGGGGTACGTGTTGTTGTCCGGCGCAGCCGGTGTCCGGCATTCACAGTTGGCAGACGGTGACGGACATCGGCCGCGCCGGAAGCCTGGGCCGGCGATCGGGACGGTGACGCTCGCTCAGGGGAAGAGGGCCTGGATGCCGACGACGGCGGCTCCGCGGGCCCACTCCTCCCAGGGGAGTGGACGCAGGGTCAGCGGGCATTTCGCCGCTGCTTTGAAGCAGTGCGCGGCGTAGGCGTCCTTGATGTGCATTCCGAAAAGGTCGTAGGTGTCGAGCCCCTCGCCGGTGACGACGACGCGCTCGGGACCTACGAGGTTCACAAGGGTGGCAATGCCGACGCCGATGGCGTGGCCCGCCCTCGCGAAGGCGCCCTGTGCGGCGGGGTCTCCGCCACGGGCGAGCTGAACGGCGCCGTCGAAGTCCAGGTCGGGGTCGTCGGTGGCGCAGCGGATGGCGGCGAGGACGGCGTCGCTGGAGGCGATGGCCTCGACGCAGCCGACCTGGCCACAGTGACACCGCGGCCCGGCCGGGTCGATGCTGATGTGCCCCATCTCTCCGGCGACGCCGTACGCGCCGGCGACCAGCTCACCGTTGATGACGATCCCGGAGCCGATCCCGGCCCCGATGGTGACCAGCGCGAAGTACTCGGTACCGATGCCCTCGCCGAACCAGTGCTCGGCGGCGGTGATGGCCTTGACGTCGTTCTCCACGGTGACGGTCAGGCCGGTCGCCGCGGCGACGGTATCGGCCAGCGGCACGTCGCGCCAGCTGGGGAGCACGGAGTAGCGGACACGCCCGCAAGGGCGGTCCACGTCGCCGGAGACCGCGATGCCCAGGTGCCGGGTGCGGGCCCGGTACTCGGGGTTCGCGTCGAGAAGTTCGGCGACGAGGTCGGCCAGTAGCCCACACACGGCGGCCGGGTCGCGGTCGCCCAAGGGCCGGCTGGCGGTGGTGCGCATCCGGGCTCGCAGGTCGCAGACCGCGCCGAAGAGGGTGTCGGCACTGATCTTCACACCGACGACGAACTCCCGGTCGGGAGTGACGGCCAGCGGGTTCACGGGGCGTCCGGCCCCTGGAGCGGTGCGCTCCGGGGGGAGCTCGTGCAGGTAGCCGGCGTCGATGAGTGGTCGCGCAGCCTTGGTCACAGCGGTCGAGGACAGGCCCGTCCGGCGGGCCAGCTCCACCCGGCTGAGCGGGCTCTCGGCCAACAGCAGGGTGAGGATGGCGGTTTCGGCCGGTGCGGTGACCAGTGGCCGCGAGTGGTTTGGAAACACGGCGGCAACCTACCGGCAAATAAATAACTTCGTCCAGTATTGATTTTCCCGCCCGGGCGGTCCTACGCTCTGGCCCAACTCCGGGTGCTTCCAACGCTGTTCACCATGGCTGGCCGCCCGATCCTCACCGACGCTCGACACCCCTCGGGACCTCCTGTGCCTCCCACGCCCTCATCCGTTTCCTTCGACCCCGCCCGCGGGCTGGCGGTCCTGCGGACCCCGAACAGCGTCTACGCCGTGCGCATCGGCGCCGACGGCAGCCCCCGGCATCTGCACTGGGGGGAAATGCTCGACACCGACGCCCTCGGTGGACTGCTCACGGCCACCTCGCCTGCCGCGAGCAGCTTCGAAGCAGACCCCGCCCCGGACGAATTGGCCCCGCAGACCGGTGCGCGGTTCGGGCCCGCCGGCCTCCAAGTGCGGTTCGCCGACGGCACCCGCGGCGCCCAGTGGTCCTTTACCGGGCACACGGTCCACGACGGGGAGCTTCGCCTGCAACTGACCGACAGGCACTACCCGTTGGCCGCCGAGCTGTGCTATCGCGTCCGCCCCGGCAGTGACGTCATCGAGCGCTGGGTGGAACTCACCCACACCGGAGCCGACGATTCGGGCCCGGTCACCGTCGACCGGCTGGACTCGGCCTCCTGGACGGTACCGGCACTGCCCGACTACCGGCTCAGCCACCTCGTGGGGGGCTGGAACAGCGAGTTCCAACTACACCGAGACCGGCTCCCGGTCTCCGAGACCGTGCTCACCAGCCGCCGCGGCGTCACCAGCCACCACGCCAACCCCTGGCTCGCCCTCGACGACGGCACCGCCGACGAGGAACACGGCGAGGTCTGGAGCACCGCCCTGGCCTGGAGCGGAAGCTGGCGCATCACCGTGCACCGCGACCCGGTCGGCCGGACCACCTGGACCGGCGGCTTCGGCCACGAAGGACTCAGCTGGACCATCCAGCCCGGCCAGAGCCTGCACACACCCGTCTTCGCCGGCCTCTACACCTCCGGCGGCTTCGGCGCAGCCAGCCGCGCCTGGCACACCCACATCCGCACCAGCGTCCTGCCCGCCCCCGACCACGACCGGCCCGTCCTCTACAACTCGTGGGAAGCCACCGGTTTCGGCGTCGACCACCCCGGCCAGCTGCACCTGGCCCGCCTTGCCGCACGTCTGGGGGCAGAGCTTTTCGTCGTGGACGACGGATGGTTCGGCGCACGCACCAGCGACCGGGCGGGCCTCGGCGACTGGACACCCCGGCCCGAGGCGTTCCCCGACGGGCTGCGCCCACTGGCCGACGAAGTGCACCGCCTGGGCATGGCCTTCGGACTTTGGGTGGAGCCGGAAATGGTCAACCGCGACAGCGACCTCTACCGGGCCCATCCCGACTGGGTCATCCACGCAGCGACTCGGGACGCCACCGAACTGCGCAACCAGCTCATGCTGAACTTCGCCCGCCCCGACGTCGAGGCCTGGGCCCACCGGACCCTGGACCGGTTGGTGCGTGACCACGACGTCGACTGGCTCAAGTGGGATGCCAACCGGGTCGTCACCGAGGCCGGATGGACCGGCCACCCGGACCCCGACCGGCTGTGGATCGACCACACCCGCGCCGTCTACCGGATCACGGACCGCCTCCGCGCCAACCACCCCGGCCTTCGCATCGAGGCCTGCGCGGGCGGCGGCGGACGCACCGACCTCGGCATCCTCGCCCGCACCGACCAGGCCTGGACCTCCGACAACACCGATCCCGTCGACCGGATCAGCATCCAGCACGGCTTCAGCCAGCTCTTCCCCGCCCAGGCCATGGCCGCCTGGGTGACCGACAACCCCAACGTCACCACCGGCCGCACCACCCCTCTCCGGTTCCGCTTCCACGTCGCCATGGCCGGAGCACTCGGCCTCGGCGGAGACCTCACCGTCTGGTCCGAGGAGGAACTCGACGAGGCCGCCGCGCTCGTCGCCCGCTACAAGGAGATCCGCCCCCTGGTCCAGCACGGCCACCAGCACCGCCTCCGCGGCCGCGGCGGAGTGACAGCCGTGCACTACGCGTCCCAGGACGACACCGAACATGCCGTCCTTGCCTGGCGCCCCGCAACCCGCTTCGGCCATCAGCCCCCCGGGCTCGCCCTGCCGGCCCTGGACCCCGCGGCCCGCTACCTCGACATCGACGAGGGCATCGCCCACAGCGGCGCCGCCCTGACCAGGCGGGGCATCGACCTGCGGCTGCCGGCCGGCGACTACGCCAGCCGCCTGATCCGGCTACGCCGGACCATCTGACCGCCGCCCCTCTTCTGCCCCCAACTCACGAAGGAACCGAGAACATGCCCACACCCCGGGTCCTGGTCGTCGGCATCGACGGCGTCCGCCTCGACACGTTGCCCCTGCTGGACACCCCGAACCTCGACGAACTCGCGAACGCCGGCTTCCTCGCGCCCGTCCACATCGACGACGACACACCGACCATGTCGGGCCCCTGCTGGACCACGATCGTCACCGGTGTCGGCGTGGCCAAGCACGGAGTCTGGGGCAACAACTTCTCCGGAAACCGGCTTGGGGTGTTCCCCGACTTCACCACCCGGCTGGCCGCCGAGCACGGGCTGCGGACCTTCGCGGCCGGCGGTTGGGAACCCCTGTTCCTGGCCCGGCAGGGCGGCCCGGTCTTCGCGGCCCCGAGCAGGCTCGCCTACATCGCCCCGCGCGAGGACACCCCGCAGGCCTGGGAAGAATGCGACCAGAGCGTGACCGACGAGGCCGTAAGGGTTCTCGACTCCGGCGAAGACCTCGACGCCTCCTTCGTCTACCTCGGCGCCGTCGACGAGACCGCCCACTACCTCGGCTGCGGCCCCGAGTACCGGCATGCGATCGAGACCGCCGACCGACGACTCGGACAGCTCCTCAGCGCCGTACGCGGACGTCCCGACGCCCGGTCCGAGGAGTGGACCATCATCGCGGTGACCGACCACGGCCACCGCGACGAAGGCGGCCACGGCGGGCGCAGCACATCGGAGCGCACCGCCTGGATCGCCGCGAGCAGCCCCGCCATCACCCCCTCCACCACGCCGGACGGCCTCCGCCACGCCGATGTCGCCGCCCACGTCTACGCCGCCCTGGGTATCACACCCGACCCGCACTGGACGCTCGACGGACGGCCCTTCCCCTCCCTCGCACCGCAGACCGCCTGACGCCGGCAGGAACCGCCGGCCGGCGACCGCCTCACCCAGCGGGTGAGTTCCGCCCGCAACTCGCACCGAGCGGCGGGCTGAACCCCGCCGTCGCAGAAGCGTCCCACCGGGCGGCGGTCAGACGGAGCATCTGACCGGCCCGATGACCCCGCCGGTACCGATCACCGTCACCGCCGTGTTCCGGTCCGCGGTACCGGCCTGGGCAACCGTGCAGATCAGCTGCTGCCGCGCGACCTCGGAGAGTTCCCTGACGGCGGTGTTCAGCCGGACACTCACCCCGTCCGGCTTCACAGTCACGCTCGACACCACGCCGATGTCCGGCAGTTCGGTGCGCAGGCCCGCCTCGGCCTCGGCCTCGGTGGGCCCGGCGAAGAGCATGGCGACGGCCTTGTCGGAGCCACGCCACACGGGCACCGCTCCCCCGGCACCGACCTCGCCCTGCGTCGTCAGGTCGACCTGCCGCACGACGGGCATCAGCCGGCTCGGGGACGACGGGGACACGAAGTAGAGCACCGTGCCCTGCTGACCGCCCGGAGCCACCTCCACGGTCGCCGGGTCGCCGACCTCGACGACATCCGTCGCCCGGATTCCGCACCCGGCCGCCAGCAGCACGAGGGGAAGCAGAGCACCGAGGACACGCACCCGTCTCACTGCCCCTCCATCGGTAGTTCCACGGTCAGGACCGCACCGCCCCCGGGACCGTTGGCCGCGTGCACGGTGCCACCGTGCAGCCGTACGTTCTCCTGGGTGATCGCCAGGCCGAGCCCGCTGCCCGCCGACCGGGTGCGGGCCGCATCGGCCTTGTAGAACCGGTCGAAGATGTGCGGCAGCACGACAGGGTCGATACCCGGCCCGTCGTCCGCGACCTCGACCACCAGCCACTGGGCCGCACCCCGCCGCTCGGTCCGCAGCCGTACGGTGACGGGCTGCGCACCGTGCCGCAGGGCATTGCCGACGAGGTTGGCGACCACGACGTCGAAGCGACGCGGGTCGAGCATCGCCCGTACTCCGTCCGGGAGTTCGGTGCGGACCCGGCTCTCCCAGCGTCGGCCCTGCAGGGTCTTACGGATCGTTTCCGCGACATCGACCTCGTCGAGGTGGAGGTCCACGGCCTTCGCGTCGAAGCGGGAGATCTCCATCAGATCCTCGACGAGGGTCGCGAGCTTCCCCGTCTCGGCGCTGATCAGCCGGACGGCCGCCGCGGTGTCGGCGTGCAGCTGGGCGGCGTCCTCGTCGAGCACCTCGGTGACCGCGAGCATCCCGGCGAGCGGGGTGCGCAGCTCGTGCGAGACGTCCGAGGCGAAGCGCCTGGCCCGTGCCTCCGCGCGCCGGAGCTCCTCCACGGATTCCTGGAGCTTCGTCGACGATTCGTTGAACGTCCGGGCCAGTTCGGCGAGTTCGTCGGAGCCCCGGACCTGGATTCGGGTGTCGAGCTCGCCGCGGCCGATGCCTGCGGCGGCCCGCCGCAGATCGCGCACCGGGCGCAGTACGCTGCGGGCGGCGAGCAGGGCGGGCACCAGCGCGATCAGAAGGGCGGGCAGGGCGCCGTCACGGGCCGCGGTGACCATGGCGCTGACATTGGCCTCCTCGGTGGCGAGCGGCATCACGGCGTAGAGGACGAGCCCGGTGGGCTGGCGCCCGTCGCCCCGGTCGAAGACCGTCGGCATGCCGACGGTCAGCCAGGACTCGCCGTCCTTCACGACCCGCTGGAAAGAGCCGTGCGTGTTGCCGCGGGCGGCCTGGCGCAGCTCGGGCGTGATCACATCGGAAGTGGGCCGGTCCGTCGAGGAGACCCTGATCTTCCCGTACTCGGCGAAGACTCTCCAGGTGTGCGGTTTGCCCTCCCTGGCAAGGATCTGGCAGGCCCGCCGCAGCTGCTCCGGGTCGACCGGCAGGGTCACGGCCTGTGCGGCGATCCGGTCGCGGAACTGGTCGATGGCCGTGTCCTGGGCCTGCTGGAGAATGGCTGAGCGGGCCTCGCGGTAGGTCAGGGTCGCGGTGGTGACGGCACTGATCGCGGCGACCAGCAGGAATGCGCCTATGAGACGGGTCCGTAGTCCGAACCGGGCCGCGAACAGCTTCATGCGAGCGGTCCGAAGCGGTAGCCGAAACCACGGACGGTCTGGATGTAGCGAGGGCGTCCCGCCACGTCCTCGATCTTCTGGCGGAGCCGCCGCACACAGGCGTCGACGAGGCGCGCGTCTCCGTGGTAACTGTGTTCCCAGACGTATTCGAGGAGTTGCTGTCTGCTGAAGACCTGCTCGGGCGAGGCCGAGAGATGGAGCAGCAGCTTCAGTTCGGAGGGGGCGAGCAGCACGCGCTGCCCCGCCTTGGCGACGGTGAGCCCGGCGCGGTCGACGGCCAGTTCGCCGTGGAGTTCGATGCCGCTGCGCCCCGCGGGCTCGGTGAGCCTGCGCAGGACGGCCCGGATCCTGGCCTCGATCACTTCGGTACGGGCGGGCTTGACGATGTAGTCGTCGGCGCCGGCCTCCAGCCCGACGACCACGTCGAAGTCGTCGCCGCGTGCGGTGAGCATGATGATCGGCAGCTGGCTGGTCTCCCGTATGCGGCGGCAGACCTGCACCCCGTTCACTCCGGGGAGCATCAGATCGAGCAGCACCAGATCGGGCCGAAACTCGCCCAGCGCGGCAAGCCCCTCCTCACCGGTCTCGACGGCCCGCAGCTCATGGCCGCGCCGTCGCAGGCCCAGCTCGACCCCTTCACGTACGGAAGGGTCGTCTTCGATCAGCAACACGCGAGGCATGGCAGCAGTATCCCAGCGATCAAGGAGTGGATTCGAACCGATGAGCGAGCCCTGGGGCCGGCGGGTTCACGCCCGCCGCAGCCGCCCCCGGCCCGCCGCGAGCACCGCGCTGACCTCCCGCAGCCGGAGCGGCCGGGCCAGCAGCGCCACCGTGAGCAGGAGGACGACGGCCCCCGCCCCCACCGCGGCGAAGTCCCCGTACCCGGCGCAGGCGCGAGCGGCCAGGTACCCCAGCAGCCCGGCGGGCACACTCGCCACCACCAGCCGGACCTGCGCCCACAGCCCCGGCGACCGCAGCAGCGAGTGCCGCCCGGCATCGCCGCCCAAGACCCTGCGGTGCAGCACGTACGCGGTCGCGCCGAAGCCCACGAACAGCGCCACGGAGTACGCCCCGGCCATCCCCGTCACCGCCCAGCGGACAGGCAGCAGCAGATACGCGGCGACGCAGAGCCCGGCGTTGAGCGCCGCGATCACCAGATTGAGGAGGAACGGGGTGCGGGTGTCGCTCATCGCGTAGAACGCGCGGGAGAGCACGTACTGCCCGGAGTAGGCGATCAGCCCGGGCGCGAACGCCATCATCATCCCCGCCATCACCGTGATGTCCGCGCCGCCCGTGCGCCCGTATCCGTACACGGCCCCGATCACCCACGGTGCCAGCGCGAACAGCACGGCCACCGCGGGCACCACGACGGCGGCCGAGGTGCGCAGGGCGTACGAGACATCGCGTCGCACACCCGCCAGGTCGTTGTCGGCCGCCGCCCGGCTCATCCGGGGCATCAGCGCGGTGACGAGCGAGACGGTCACGATGCCGTGCGGCACCACCCAGAGCTGATAGGCGTAGCTGTACGCCGTGTAGCCCACGCCCCCCGGCACATGCTGTTCGACGGCGTGCTGACCGGTGGCGGTGGAGAGCCGGGTCACCACCCAGTAGGCGATCTGGTTGGTCAGCACGAGCATGACGAGCCACCCGGCCGCGCGCAGCGGCCGGGTGAGTCCGCTGCCCCGCCAGTCGAACCGCGGCCGCCAGCGGAACTTCGCGGCGCGCAGCGCGGGCACCAGGGCAAGGGTCTGCACGGCGATCCCGGCGGTGGTCCCCCAGCCGAGCCACTGGGCCTGTGCCGAAGTCAACGTCCCGTCGGAGCCTGCCGCGACGGCCAGGTAGATCCCGAACACCGCGATGATCACCACGTTGTTGAGGACCGGGGTCCACATCATCGCGCCGAACCGGTCGCGGGCGTTGAGCACTTGGCCGAGCAGCGTGAACAGTCCGTAGAAGAGGATCTGCGGCAGGCAGTAGCGGGCCAGGGCGATGGTGAGTTCGGCCTGTTCGCCGTGGTAGTCGGGGGCGTAGACCGAGACGATCCACGGCGCGCCGACGACCGTGACGGCGGTGAGCGCGAGGAGCCCGATCGTGCAGAGGGTGAGCAGCCGGTCGGTGTAGGCGGCTCCACCGTCGGCGTGGTTCCTGGCGGCCCGCACGAGTTCCGGGACGAAGACGGCGTTGAGCGCGCCGCCGATGAGCAGGGTGTAGAGGATGTTGGGCACGGTGTTGGCGACGGTGTACCCGTCCGCCTGGAGGCCGGTGCCGAGCGCGGCGACGACGACGGCCGAGCGTACGAAGCCGGTAGCCCGGGAAACGATGGAGCCGGACGCCATGACCGCGCCACTGCGCAGCACCGAGCCGGACGTGCGCCCTGCGGCCTTCGTGGAGGCCGCATCGGTGGCCGTCATCGGCGCGCCAGGTACGCCTGGAACGCCCGGTACAAGGTGTTGTTGGCTGCTCCGCCCACCGATGTCTCCCACTCTCCGAGGGTCTCGACGACCTGACCACCGGTGCCGAGCTTCCAACGCAGCAGCCCGAAGGGGCGGTCGTCGGGGTCAAGGGTGGAGGGTACCCCGCGCATGTCGTGCACATCGGCACCGAGCCCATGGGCGTCGAGCATCATCTTCCACTGCAGCGCGTTGCTGGGCCGGACCTCGCGCCGGTGGTCGGCGGAGGCGCCGGTCTGGTACCAGACCCGCCGACCTGTGCTGATCATGGTGTGGGCGGCCAGGATCTCGCCCTGGTGGACCGCCAGATAGAGCTTCATCCGGCCGGGGTGTTCGGCGTTGAGTACGGCGTACTGCTGCTGGTAATAGGCGAGGGAACGGCCGAGCCGGAAGCCGTCGCGCTCCTCGGTGATCCGCAGCAGACGGTGGAATTCAGGGAGTTCGGTCGCGCCGCCGATGACGATCCGCACACCGGCCTTCTGCGCTCTGCGGACATTGCGGCGCCACTCCTGGTTGAGCCCCGACCACAACTCGTCGGGGGTCCGTCCAGCGAGCGGCACCCGGAAGACGTAGCGCGGCTGCGCGTCGGCGTCCGCTCCCCCGTCGCCACCGCAGCGGCGCCAGCCGCGGGCCCGGAGCCGATCGGCGACGGCCGTACCGAGCGGGTCCACCTCGGTCGCGAGAACGTCGCTGACCTTGCGGCCGGGGCCGGTGGCGGCTTTGAGGCGGGCGGTGTCCCAGCGGCGGTACGCCGGTGAGGGGCCGATCCGTACGGCGAAGGCACCGGACTTGCGCAGGTGCGCCATGAGCGGCCGCAGCCACCGGTCGACGTCGGGATCGGCCCAGTCGGCGACCGGACCTTCCGGCAGATACGCGAAGTACTTCCGGGTACCGGGGAATTGTCGGTAGAGCACCAGCGCGGCTCCGGCCAGTTCGCCGGAGTCGCCGTGCCAGCCGACCATTTCGGAGGCCCATTTGTCCTTCACCGGGGCCCAGGACGGATATTGCAGGAAGCTCGCGTCCGTACGGGTGGAGACGAAGGCCCGGTGCTCGGCGGAGGTCAGGCCGCGTATCCGCAGCTCGTGGTCATGGCCGCGGTCTCCGGTCGCGAGCAGCGCTGACATGTTCGTGGCCCTCCCTGGTCCGCCCCGCCGTCGGGTCCGGGGGCTGCACAGGATGCTCACAGCGGTCCATGACGGAGCCGAGCGGCGGATGTGACCGAATGATGACCGTTGCGCTGCGGTCCATGTCACACAGAGGATTTCCCGGCTTTCTGTCGTTTTGAGGAACCTATCGTCGGGTGCGTGCCTCTCCACCCACGAGAAGCAAGGCCTTGGAGGTATTTCCGTTGTTCTCCGCACCTCGGCGCATACGCCGTACCGCCCCGCTCGTCCGCCCGGTCCGGTTCACCCTGATCGCCGGTACCGCGGTGCTCGGCGCCACGCTCACCGCCTGTTCCGGTGCCTCGGCGTCGGACTCGGACAAGGGGGCGTCCGGGGTCGCACCGGCGCACGACACCAAGATCTCGGTGAACCTCCAGGGCACCCGCGCCACCCCCGGGAAGCCGGTGAAGGTGACCCTCGGTGCCGGAAAGCTGAAGGCGGTCACGGTGAGCGCAACAGAGGGGGACGCGCTCACCGGCCGAATATCCGCCGACGGCAGGACCTGGACGTCGGACCGGGTGGCCGCGCCCGGCACCACGTACGGCGTCGAGGCGAAGGACACCGAGGGCGGCAGCGACAAGGCCGGGTTCACCACCGCCGGGGCCGACAAGGTCAACAAGCTGACGCTGGCCCCCGGCAAGAACACCACGGTCGGCATCGCCCAGCCGCTGTCGATCGTCTTCGACAACCCGGTGAAGGACCGGGCCGCGGTCGAGAAGGCCCTGAAGGTCTCCACCTCGAACAACACCGAGGGCTCCTGGGGCTGGCTGCGGGACTACTCCGGCAAGGACCGCGTCGACTGGCGCCCCAAGGAGTACTGGAAGGCCGGTACGAAGGTCACGCTCGACGCCGATCTCAACGGAATCGACTCGGGCCCGTCCGGCGGCTGGTTCGTCCGCGACTACAGGACCACCTTCACCATCGGAACCAACCAGGTGGTCAAGGTCGACCTCGACCGTCACCGGCTGGCGCTGAAGCGGGACGGGAAGACCGTCATGGACGTGCCCATGTCGGCCGGCACTCCGGGCGGCGAGAAGGCGTCCTGGCGCGGCACCGCCGTGCTGATGGCCAAGGAGGGCACGATCAACATGCGCTCCGAGACGGTCGGTCTCGGCGACGCCTACGACAAGATGGTCGACTCGTCGATGCGGCTGACCTGGTCGGGGATGTACGCCCACGCGGCGCCGTGGAACGCCGCCTACTTCGGGGTGGCCAACCACAGTTCGGGCTGTGTCGGCATGAGCGACGCCAACGCCGGCGCGCTGTACCAGCAGGTGCGGGTCGGCGACCCGTTCGAGATCACCGGCGCCGACGCCAAGGGCACGGTCGCGGAGGGCAACGGGTACGGGGCGTGGAATGTGACCTGGTCCGACTGGCAGGCGAAGAGCGCACTGAAGTGAGCCGCTGACCCCCGTCGCGCCACCGGCAACACCCTCAAACGCAAGAGCGGCCCTCCGTCGTGCATCTCCACGACGAAGGGCCGCTCTCGGCACGCTGTCAGTAACGCCCCCTATACCTTCCGCGGACGGACGCCGGGCCCGGCCGTTCCCCCGCGGACCCGGAGCTGTTCTCCGCCGCCCGTGGTGTCACGGCCGGTCGCCGGCCCGCCCTGGTGATCGACACGCTCGACCCGCTGTACGCCGAGCACAGCCCAGCCGGCTCGCAGCTGACCTTCTCCTCGCCCTCGGCGGACCCGTCGTACGGGACCGCCGACTCGCGCGAGAAGTGATCACCGACTGCTGCCGACGGGCACTGCTCCTCGGAGACCGCTCGCAGCGGGTCCCGGCTACTGCACTCCCGGCAGCAGCGTTCCTGGTTCGGCCGGTGCGACCTCCACGGCCTTCGTCTTCGGATTGCGCCGCTCCTGCTTGGCCACCCAGGTCGCGAACCAGGAGAGCAGCATGCACATCCCGATGTAGATCGGCGAGATCACCATCACCACGGGGATGAAGGGAAGACCGTAGTCGAGGTTGGACGCGATGAGTTTGCCCGCGTGGAGGAATTCCTCGTACGTGATCAGGTAGCCGAGCGAGGTGTCCTTGAGCGCCACCACCAGCTGGCTGATGATCGTGGGCAGCATGGCGCGCACCGCCTGCGGGGCCAGTACGAATGTGGTGACCTGCGTCTTGCGCATCCCAAGGGCGTACGCGGCCTCGTGCTGGCCGCGCTCCACCGAGTTGATCCCGGTACGGAACACCTCGGCGAGCACCGAGCCGTTGTACAGCGTCAGACCGGTGACCAGCGCGGGCAGGGGCTGCACCTTCAGGGCCACGAAGATGAAGAAGATCATCACCAGTACGGGCATGGCCCGGAAGAACTCGACCAGAAGCGTCGAGAGCCAGCGCACGGCCCGGTGGTCGGAGAGCCGGCCGACGGCGAGCACCGCCCCGAGCACGAGGGAGAACACCGCGGCCAGCGCGAACGCCTTGAGGGTGTTGCCCAGTCCGCGCAGCAGCAGCTCCTGAATACCCTTGTATTCGAAGGGCGTCCATTTGGCGCCGGCGAACTGTCCGGTGTCGACGAGCAGATAGACGATCCAGCCCAACAGGGCGAGGATCAGGGCCGTCGACACGAACCCGTACAGGCGGTGACGCCTGCGGGTGACGGGGCCCGGGACGTCGTAGAGCGCGGTGGCGGAGGGTGCGGTGCGCGTGGTCATCGGGCGACTCCCCAGCGCTTCTCCATCACGTTGAAGAGCGCACTGATGGACAGGGTGATGATCAGGTAGCCGACGGCGATCCAGACGAAGGTCCAGATGATGCTGTAGCCCAGCTCGTTGAGGGTCTTGTAGGTGCCGAGCAGCTCGGTGACGCTGAAGGCCCCGGCGATCGCCGAGTTCTTGGCGAGGGCGATCAGCGTCGACCCGATCGGCGGGATCACCGTACGGAACGCCTGTGGCAGCACGATGCTGTTGAGCGTCTGGCCGAACGTCATGCCGAGGCTGCGGGCCGCCTCGCCCTGCCCCCTCGGCACCGTGTTGATGCCGGAGCGCAGCACCTCGCAGATGAACGCGGAGGTGTAGCAGCCGAGCGCGAGGACCGCGAAGACATTGAAGGGAAGCACCAGTCCGAAGCGCGGCAGTCCGAGCAGGACGGCGAAGAAGAGCAGCGTCAGCGGGGTATTGCGCAGCACCGTCACCCAGACCGTGCCGAGCGCCCGGAGCGAGCCGACGGGTGCCACCCGGCAGGAGGCCATGAAGAAGCCGAGGAGCAGGGCCAGAATCGAGGAGTAGACGGTCAGCTCGACCGTGCCGAGGAAGCCCTTGCCGTAGAGCGAGAAGTTCTGTGTGAGTACGTCCATGGTCGATGCCCGCCCTCTCAGATCGCCGGGTAGCGGTCGATGGGCGGCGGGGTCGGCGTGGGCGCTCCGGACAGACCGAGTGTCGCCTCGAACGCCTTCTTCCAGTTGCCGTTCTTCTGGTTGGCCTCCAGGGCGTCGTCGAGGGCGAACCGCAGGACGTTGTCGCTGCGCGGGACGCCGATTCCGTACGGCTCCTCGGAGAAGGGCTTGCCCACCACCTTCATCTCCTCGGGCGCCTTCGCGGCGAAGCCCAGCAGGATCGCGTCATCGGTGGTGACGGCGTCGACCTGATAGGTGAGCAGGTTGTCGACGCAGATCGCGTACGTGTCGTAGGAGACCAGGATGGCCTTCGGATAGTCGGCGGCGATGCGCTGGTACGGGGTCGAACCCGCCGCCGAGCAGACCGTCCTGCCGTCCAGGTCCTGCGGTCCGTTGATGTCGTGCTCGTCGGTGCGGACGAGCAGCGACTGCCCGGCCATGAAGTAGGGTCCGGCGAAGCCGACGAGCCTCTTGCGCAGGGCGTTGATGGTGTAGGTGCCGACGTAGTAGTCGATCTGGCCGTTCTGCAGTGCCGTCTCGCGGTTGGCGGAGGCGATGGTCCGGAAGCGGATCGTCTTCGGGTCGAAGCCGAGCGAGGCCGCCATCATCTTGGCGATCTCGATGTCGAAGCCGGAGTAGACGCCGGTGGCCGGGTCCTTCTCGCCGAGGTAGGGCTGGTCCTCCTTGGCCCCGACCCGCAGGTATCCGCGCTTCTTCGCCTTCGTCCAGGTCGGTGATCCGGGCAGCCGGAAGGCGGTGTCGACCTTGTACACGGGCAGCTGTTCGGGCTTCGGCCCCTTCACCGGCGGGCTGCCCTCCTTGCCGCATCCGGCGGCGAGTACGGCGAGCAGGAGAGCTGCGCAGGCGGCCAGAACTTTTCTCGTACGCAACACGGAGCCCCCCGTCAGTGCTTCAGGATCTTGGACAGAAAGTCCTTGGCGCGGTCGCTCTCCGGGGCGGTGAAGAACGCCTCGGGAGTGCGGTCCTCGATGACACGCCCGTCGGCCATGAAGATCACACGGTTGGCAGCGGAGCGGGCGAAGCCCATCTCGTGCGTGACGACGACCATGGTCATGCCGTCCCGGGCGAGTTGCTGCATGACCTCCAGCACCTCGTTGATCATCTCCGGGTCGAGTGCCGAGGTCGGCTCGTCGAAGAGGAGCGCCTTGGGGTCCATGGCGAGGGCGCGGGCGATGGCCACCCGCTGCTGCTGACCGCCGGAGAGCTGGGCGGGGAACTTGTCGGCCTGCGAGGCGAGTCCGACCCGCTCCAGCAGCTCCCGGGAGCGCCGGTCGGCCTCGTCCTTCTTCCGCTTGCGGACCTTGAGCGGGGCGAGCGAGACGTTGTCCAGCACGGTCTTGTGCGCGAACAGGTTGAACGACTGGAAGACCATGCCCACTTCGGCCCGGAGCTGGGCCAGCCCCTTACCCTCCTCGGGGAGGGGTCTGCCGTCGATCGCGATGTACCCGGACTCGATCGTCTCAAGCCGGTTGATGGTCCGGCAGAGCGTCGACTTGCCGGAGCCCGAGGGGCCGATGACCACCACCACCTCCCCGCGGCCGACGGTGAGATTGATGTCCCGCAGTACGTGCAACTGCCCGTAGAACTTGTTGACGTCCCGCAGCTCGATCAAAGGATCGACGGCCATACGCTGCCCCACCCACTTGTCGCTATGTCGAGGTCAGCGCAAACTATCCAGCGCGAAAAGGGACTTCGCCTACGACACGCACAAATGGGGCATAAGGCGTCTTATCCGGTTTTAGCGAGAGTCCTACCCCTCGGCCGATTCCGAGTACACCTGCGAGAGCTCGGGGCTGCCCGCCATCGCCCAGTCCAGCCCGGCCTCGACCACGTCGATCTCCCGTCCCGAAGCGAGCCGCACCACGGGCTGCCCGCTCGGCCAGATGTTCCAGACCGCGCCAGGGACATTGCGCACCAGAACCGTGCCGAGGTAGAGCCCCGCGTCGTTGCCCAGCCAGGGCAGCTCCTCGGGATCGTCGCGCCAGCGCGGCGGCAACTGGTCGAGAGCCGCCAACGAGTCCGGGCTGTCGTCGAGTTCGAGCCCCCGTTGCCCTGCCCGGACACGCAGCAGCTCGCACTCGGCAAGCAGCTCGGCCACGCCTTCGGGATCGGCCGCGACGGCGGCGGCGAGCCCTGCCCCTCGCGTACCGTCGTGACGCTTACGCCAGTTGTCCAAGAAAGGGATGTTCATACCACTCAGGTTCGCATCCCGGGCGTGTTACGCACCACAGGGCGCGCGGCCTGTCGTTCGAGTGCTGAGCCGTCCGCGTCCGGATGTTCCGGCTGCTGCCGCTGCTCCGGCGGAAAAGAGGTGGAGTCGAGGGTGGCGGGGCTGGTAGCTTCGCGATCATGCCCAGCCCCGAGTCCGACAGAGACTAGCCACCGGTCCGCCGGTGGCTGATCCGCTGTCGCGTCGATCCCGCCCGGTCGTGTACCGGTGACGGGACCGCTTGCGCCCGGCTGCCGCAGCAGGACCGCCTCGGTGTGGGCTGCGCATTCCCCGTCTGTGCCCGTGGCGCACCGGTACGTGCACGCGTGCGCGGATTCTCCGACACCTGCGCCTGCCGCGCGTGGTCGAGTCCCGTCCATGAACACCCCGGACGTTCCGCCGTGTTGCCGTCCGTCCTGACGGGCGGGCGCGGCCCACACCCCCTGCATGGTCCATCCAACAGCCGTCCATGGGGTTCCTTCATGCCTTTTGCCGTGTACGCACTCGGGCTCGCCGTCTTCGCCCAGGGCACATCCGAGTTCATGCTTTCCGGTCTGGTCACGGACATCGCCGCCGACCTCCACGTATCCATTCCGGCCGCCGGGCTGCTGACCTCGGCCTTCGCGATCGGGATGGTTGTCGGGGCGCCGCTGATGGCGCTCTTCAGCCGTAACTGGCCGCGCCGCCGCGCCCTGTTGTTCTTCCTGTGTGTCTTCAGCACCGTCCATGTCGTCGGCGCGCTCACCCCCGGCTACGGGGTGCTCCTCGCGACGCGGGTCGTCGGGGCGCTGGCGAATGCCGGATTCTGGGCCGTGGCCCTGGGGACCGCGGTCTCCATGGTCGGGCCCGAGGCCCGGGCACGCGCCACGTCCGTGGTCGTCGGGGGCGTCACCATCGCCTGCGTGGCCGGAGTGCCCGCCGGTGCGGCGCTGGGCGGGCAGTGGGGGTGGCGGTCGGCGTTCTGGGCCGTGGCGCTGGTCTCCGTACCGGCCGTCGTCGTGATCGCCAGGACGATTCCGGGGACCCGGCCGGAGGCCGCCCCGGCACGCGCCCGTGTCGAGTTGCGGGCCCTGGCCCGTCCGCGGCTGCTGCTCACGCTGCTGACGAGCGCCCTCGTGCAGGGTGCGACGTTCTGCGCGTTCTCCTACGTCGAACCGCTCGCCACCCGGGTCACCGGACTCGGTACCGGCTGGGTGCCCGTTCTGCTCGCGCTGTTCGGACTGGGCTCGTTCGTCGGGGTCACCGTCGCCGGGCGGGTCGTCGACGCACGGCCCCTCGCTTTCACCGCGGCCGGTCTGGTCGCGCTCCCCGTCGGCTGGGCCGGACTCGCGCTGAGCGCGGGGAACCCGTTCGCGACGGTCGCGCTCGTCGCGGTCCAGGGGATGCTCGCGTTCGGCACCGGGACGGCGCTGATCTCGTGGGTGTTCCGGCTGGCGGCCGACGCGCCGACCCTGTCCGGCTCGTTCGCCACGTCCGCGTTCAATGTGGGCGGAGCGCTCGGCCCCTGGCTCGGCGGGCTGGCGATCGGTGCGGGGTTCGGCTTCCGCTCACCGCTGTGGGTGAGCGCACTGCTGATGGTTCTGGCGCTGGGCACCGCCTGGGTGTCGCTGGGCATGCGCCGGGCCGTCGGCCGACGGAGCCCGGACCGCGTTCCCGCGGTCTGACAGCGGGGTGGATGAGGCCCCGCCCGGCGCTGAACGGGCGGGGCTGTCCTGGTCACAGCAAGCAGCCAGCAAGCGGGATAAGGACATCGACCACGGTATCGGCGACCACTGACAACAACGGCTCGGCCGCGGCTCAGACGTCGAGGTCCACGACCACCGGGGCGTGGTCGGACGCGCCCTTGCCCTTGCGCTCCTCACGGTCCACGTAGCTGTCCGTGACCGCCGCGACGAAGGGCGCGTTGCCGTAGACGAGGTCGATACGCATGCCCTTGTTCTTCGGGAAGCGCAGCTCCCGGTAGTCCCAGAAGGTGTACGGGCGGTCGTACTTGAGCGGGCGCGGCATGACGTCGGACAGCCCGTCCTGGCGCAGTGCGGCGAGGGCTGCGCGCTCGGCGGGGGTGACGTGGGTGGCGCCCTCGAAGAGCGCGGGATCCCAGACGTCCTCATCGGTCGGGGCCACGTTGAAATCGCCCAGGACCGCGAACGGCCGCGGGCCCGCGGCGTCCGCCGCGACGGCCTTCTGCAGGGCCTCGAACCAGCGCAGCTTGTACGCGTAGTGCGCGTGCTCGATCTCGCGGCCGTTGGGTACGTACACCGACCAGACGCGGACCGGGCCGCAGGTCGCGGAGATCGCCCGGGGCTCCTGCGCGCCCTCGTACTCGGGGCCGCCGGGCAGGCCCTCGACGACGTCGGCCAGGCCGGCCCGGGAGACCAGCGCGACCCCGTTCCACCGGCCCGTGGCGTGGACCGCGGACTCGTAGCCGAGTTCGCGGAGCGCGTCCGTCGGGAACAGTTCGGCGGCGCACTTGGTCTCCTGGATGCACAGCACATCCGTGCCGGAGCTCTCCAGCCAGGCCAGCAGCCTCGGGAGCCGGGCGGTGATCGAATTGACGTTCCAGGTGGCGATGCGCATGTACATAAACCTAGCGGCTGCCACCGACAGCCGCCGGACCGGCCGGGGTCACAGGCCGGTCGAGTCCCCCGGGGCCAGCCGGCCGTGGTCGGTGCCGCCGAGGCTGCCGATCTGATTGTCGTAGATCGGGCGGGCGAGGTCGGTGAGGAGCGCGTCGTGGATGTCGATGGCGCGGCGCGGCTTGACCTCGCGTACGTAGTCGATGACCTCGGAGATCTTGTTCCAGGGGGCCATCACAGGGAGCATCAGGGTGTCGACCGGCCGGTCGGGGACGGTGAGCGCGTCGCCCGGGTGGAAGAGCGAACCGTCCACCAGGAAGCCGATGTTGGTGATCCGCGGGATGTCCGGGTGGATCACCGCGTGCAGCTCGCCGTGCACCTGTACGTCGAAGCCCGCCGCGGAGAAGGTGTCCCCGTGGCCGACGGTGTGGACGCGGCCCGGGAAGGCCGCGGACAGCCGGTCGGCGACGCTGCGCAGGGTCCAGATCGCGGCGGCCGGGTTGGCCTCCAGGCCCGCGCGCAGCCGCCCCTCGTCGAAGTGGTCGGGGTGCTCGTGCGTCACCAGGATCGCGTCGGCGCCGACGGCGGCGTCCTGCTCCGAGAAACCGCCCGGGTCGATGACGAGTGTCCGCCCTCCCTTCTCCAGACGGATGCAGGAGTGCGTCTTCTTGGTCAGTGTCAGGTGCACGGGGTTCGCAGCGTTCATGGGCCCATCCTGCTACGGGCGGGGCGTCGTTTCTTCCTGAATCACGGTCCGGGCGATCTCGAACGCGGCGCTCGCGGCGGGCACACCGCAGTACACGGCGCTCTGCATCAGCACCTCCTTGATCTCCGCCGGGGTGAGGCCGTTGCGCAGCGCGGCCGTGACGTGCGCGGCCAGGCTCTCCAGACGGCCCGAGGCGACCAGCGCGGTGAGCGTGACGCAGCTGCGGGTGCGGCGGTCCAGGCCCTCCCGGGTCCACACCTCGCCCCAGGCGTAGCGCGTGACGAGCTCCTGGAAGTCGCCGGTGAAGTCGTCGGAGGCGGCCAGGGTGCGGTCCACGTGGGCGTCGCCGAGCACCTCGCGGCGCACCTTCATGCCGGGCTCGTACGGGTCGGCGCGTCCGGTGGTGCCGGTCTCCGGCTGCGCGGTGGCGGCGGTGATCTCGGCGACGGGCAGCACGGGAGTGGAGAGCTGCGGTGTGAACGGCGGGACGGGAATGGCGGCGAGGGTGTCCTGCCAGGCCGTGGAGAAGTGGGTGAGGAGCAGATCGGTGACGGCTCCGGGCTGCTCGACCGGGGCGAGGTGGGAGGCGCCGGGGACGAGGGCGAGCCGGGCGTCCGGTATGCCCGCGACCAGGGTGCGGGCGTCGCCGGGCCCGGTGACCCGGTCCTCGGCACCGACCAGGACGAGGGTCGGGACGGTGATGCGGCCGAGGTCACCGCGGATGTCGAAGCCTGCGAGGGCCTCGCAGGCCGCGATGTAGCAGCCGGGGTCGGTGGTGCGGACCATCTGGACGGCCCACTCGACGATGGCGGGCTGGGCGGCGGCGAAGCCCGGGGTGAACCAGCGCTCCGGCGCGCTGCGGGCCATCGGTTCGAGGCCGTTGGTGCGGACGACCACGCCGCGCTGGCGGTATTCGTCGGCGCTGCCGAACCGGGGCGAGGCGGCGATCAGGGCGAGCGAGGCGACCCGGTGCGGGTGGCGCAGCGCGAGGTCGGCGCCGATCGCGCCGCCGAGCGAGCAGCCCGCGTATCCGAAGCGCTGAACGCCGAGCCCGTCGAGGGTGGCCAGCAGCCGGTCGGCGAGTTCGGTGACGGCGGAGGCCGGGTGGGCGGGGGCGCCGCCGTGGCCGGGAAGGTCGAAACGAAGGACCCTCCAGTGCTGGGTGAGCTCCGGTATCTGCCGGTCCCACATGTGCCAGGTGGTGCCCAGCGACGGGCCGATCACGAGGACGGGGGCGTCCTCGGGGCCGTCGAACCGGTACTGCAGCGTGTGCACGGGCAGGGCCTCTGCCTGGGCCGCGGGTGGGATCCGTACAGGAGGCACGGGAGAAACGGGAGGCACGATTGCGGCGGGCGGCACGGGAGCCGGTGTGTCGGCAGGCAGGCCCTGGTACGTCGGCTGTGCGGCGTCAGGCGCGGGGCGGCTCCGCTGGTGCACGAGCTGCGGGGCGGGTGCGGGCTGGGCGGGCTCCGGGACCGGGACGGCCTGCACGGGTTGTGGAACCGGGGCCGGGACCGCGACCGGCTGCACGGGCTGCGGGGTCTGCACGGGCTGCGGGGTATTCATGTCACTGGCGTCGCTCACTCGCTCCAGGTTAGTGAGCGGCCTGTCGGCTCCCGGTCAGGGGGTCGCCGCGGATACGACATATACGACAGGGTTCATCGGATCGGTCATGTTCACGGTGATGTCCTGATCAGGCCGCGGGTCCTTATTGGTGTGCTTGGTGCCCGCCCACTGGATGCCCGGGTCGAAGCTCCAGCCCGTGATCGCCTGGTCGCGGGAGCCGATGCTGACCTTGCCCGTCACCAGCTCGGCGCGGCCGCTGCCCATCCGGCTCAGGAACCGGTCGAGCCCGGCGGACGTGGTGCGGAACTCCACGTACATGCGGCTGGCCTTCCAGTTGTTGGTTTCGTAGTACTGGATGTCCTGCGCGTTGCCGGGCATCGGCAGCTCGAAAATCCGTCGCTGCAGCCGGGACGGCCAGCCCTCCCGGAGCCCCTGCGCGGAGGCCTCGGCCTCCTTGTTCTGGCCGGAGCGGCGGCTCTGGCCCGCGGAGATCAGCAGGTAGCCGGCCGGAATGCCGATGAGCAGCACGATGATGGTCGCCGTGATCAGACGGCGGCGGATCATCCGGCGCCGGTCCTGCGGCGGCCTTTCGTCGTCGGGCGGCGAGGACTGGCGCGGCAGGACGGGGTGCTCGACTGCGGTCATGTCTGTGGAGATCCCTAGGAGGTGCGAGTGTTGCGCGTGTTACGGATGGTGCTCGCGGCCTGGTCATAGATCTGCGCGTACCGCTCGTACCGCTCGACGCGACGACGGTTGGTACGGCGGAATCGGCGGGCCACCAGCCGGGCCAGGTCGGCGGCGCCGACCATACCTGCCTCCGGGCCGAGCTCCGCCTTCGCGATCCGGGCCTCGGGGCGGTAGCCGCGGCCGGTGAGGTGGCGCTTGAAGGCGTCCCTGGCGGGGCCGATCAGCAGATCGTCGGCGGCGCTGACGCCGCCCCCGATGACGAAGCAGGAGGGGTCGAGCGCGGCGGCCAGATTGGCGATGCCGACGCCGAGCCACTGGCCGATGTCCTGGAGGAGCTCGACGCACATCGCGTCGCCCTCACGGGCCAGTTCGGTGATCAGCGGCCCGGTGATGTCGGGGATGTTGCCCTTGACCCGCTCGATGATCCCGTGCGCCACCGGGGAGTCGGCCGCGGCCAGCTCCTTGGCCTCGCGGACGAGGGCGTTGCCGGAGCTGTACTGCTCCCAGCAGCCGCGGTTCCCGCACGGGCAGCGGTGCCCGCCGGGCACCACCTGCATGTGGCCGAACTCACCGGCGACTCCGTACTTGCCACGCTTGACCTGGCCGTCCTCCAGGATCGCGCCGCCGATGCCGGTACCGAGCGTGATCATGACGAGGTGGTCCTCGCCGCGGCCCGCCCCGAAGCGCCACTCCGCCCAGGCGGCGGTGTTGGCGTCGTTGTCGACCATGACGGGGACGACGAGGCGGGAGGCGAGGGCGTCGCGCAGCGGTTCGTCGCGCCAGGCGAGGTGCGGGGCGAACAGCACCTTGGAGCGGTCCGCGTCGACCCAGCCGGCCGCCCCGATGCCGACGGCGTGCACGTCGTGCCGGTCGGACAGGTCCAGGACCAGCTCGACGATGGTGTCCTCGACGACCTTGGGGCTCTTGGACTTGTCCGGCGTCTCGGTGCGCAACTGCTCCAGGATGTTGCCGTCGGCGTCGACGACGCCGGCCATCACCTTCGTGCCCCCGATGTCGATGCCGACGGTGGGTACCCGCGGCGCCGTGAGGTGCGAGCGCCGCTCCCTGGTGCCCACGGTCCGCAGGACGGTGGCGCGGGCGGAGCCGCGGTGTGTGAAGTCGCGGTACGTGCTCATCGTCCCTGCGGGGTCTGGGGGGCCGGGGGCGGTGCTCCCGGCGGCGGACGGCGCCCGTCGGGCTCGATTCTGCCACTGCCGGGGGCGGCGCGGTCGGCGGAACCTTCGGCCGGGTCCGCCACCGGCCCGGGCTACCGCGGGTCGTCGGTCACCGGGTGGCCGCCGAGATGGGTCGGTCCCGGGGCCCGCTCCAGCTCGTGGCCGAGCTCCTCCAGCTCGCTGCCGCCCGCCATCTGACGGGTCAGTTCGTCCAGCGTGATGCTCGACCGGGTGTGGCTGCCGGCCATGGCGCCCCGCTTGAGCAGGACGAACCGGTCACCGACGAGGTACGCGTGGTGCGGGTTGTGCGTGATGAGGACCACGCCGAGGCCGGCGTCGCGGGCGGCCGCGACGTACTTGAGGACGACCCCGGACTGCTTGACGCCGAGCGCGGCGGTCGGCTCGTCCAGGACGAGGACCTTCGCGCCGAAGTACACGGCCCGCGCGATGGCGACGCACTGGCGCTCGCCGCCGGAGAGCGTGCCGATCGGCTGGTCGACGTCGCGCAGGTCGATGCCCATGCGCAGCAGCTCGGAGCGGGTCGTCTCGCGCATCAGCCGCACGTCGAGGCGCTTGAAGGGGCCCGCGCCGGTGGTCGGCTCGGAGCCGAGGAAGAAGTTCCGCCAGACCGGCATCAGGGGGACGACGGCCAGATCCTGGTAGACCGTGGCGATGCCGCGGTCCAGCGCGTCGCGCGGGTTCGCGAGGGTGGTCTCCTCGCCGTCGACGAGGAAGGTTCCCGCGTCGTGCCGGTGCAGCCCCGCGATGATCTTGATCAGGGTGGACTTGCCGGCACCGTTGTCGCCGAGGACACAGGAGATCTCCCCCGCGTGGACCTCCAACGAGACGTCCTGGAGTGCCTTGATGTTGCCGTAGAACTTGCTGACGTGGTCCAGCTCGACGAGCGCCCGGTGGGACGTCTGCCCGTCGCCCGGTGCCTGGGGGGCCGTCATTTCGTCGCCTCCGCGCGCTTGCGTACCCATGCGTTGAGCAGGGTGGCCAGGAGCAGCATGGCTCCGAGGAAGAACTTGAACCAGTCCGGGTTCCACTCCGCGTACACGATGCCCTTGCTGGTCATGCCGAAGATGAAGGCACCGACCGCGGAGCCGATCGCGGAGCCGTAGCCGCCGGTGATCAGACAGCCGCCGATGACGGCCGCGATGATGTAGATCAGCTCGTTGCCGACGCCTTCGCCGGACTGCACCACGTCGTACGAGAACAGCAGATGCTGCCCGGAGACCCAGGCGGCGAAGGCGACCCCGAGGTAGAGCCCGATCTTGGTACGGATCACCGGGACACCGACCGCGCGGGCCGCGTCGGCCTCCCCGCCGACCGCGAAGATCCAGTTGCCGAAGCGGGTGCGGAGCAGGATCCAGGTGGCGATCGCGACGAGCACGGCCCACCACAGGATGGTGACCTTGAACTCGACGCCGCCGATGGTCCACTGCGAGGCGAAGACCTGACGGGCCGAGTCGAAGCCCTCCATGTCGCCGATGGACTTCGTCGACACCGTCCCGCTGATCAGCTTGGTGAAGCCCAGATTGAGGCCGGTCAGCATCAGGAACGTGCCGAGCGTGATGATGAAGCTCGGCAGTTTGGTACGGGTCAGCATGAAGCCGTTGAATGCCCCGATGGCCAGCGTGACCAGCAGCGACACCAGGACGCCGACCCAGACGTTGGCCGTCATCTGGTAGCTGAACATCGACGAGATCAGCGCGGAACTGGTGACCAGGACACCGGCGGAGAGGTCGAACTCACCACCGATCATCAGCAGCGCCACCGGCGCGGCCATGATCCCGATGGTGGAGGCCGCGTACAGCACCGTGCCGAGGCTGGAGGCGCGCAGGAAGCTTTCGGCGACGATCGAGAAGAAGATGAAGACGGCCGCGGCGCCGACCACCGAGCCGAGCTCGGGGCGGCCGAGCAGTCTGCGCAACGGTGAGGTGCGCAGCAGCCGCTCGTCGGCCGCGGCCGGGGCGGGTGGGCCGGTGACGGTGCTCATCGGGTCCCCCGCTTCGTGTATTCCGCCAGCTCGGCGGCGTCCTTCGAGGTGATGATCTGCGGTCCGGTGAGGACCGGGCGGCCGCCGCCGAGCACATTGCGGTTGTAGCGGTAGAGCCAGAGCAGGTCGACGGCCTCGTACCCCTGGAGATAGGGCTGCTGGTCGACAGCGAAGCCGAGGCTCTTGTCCTGGAGGGCGGTGACCACCTTGGCGTTCAGGTCGAAGGTGTCGATCTCGGCCTTGCTGCCCGCGGTCTTCTTGGCCTTGACGGCGGCGTCCGCGAACGGCGCCCCGAGGGTGACGACCGCGTCGATACCCTTGTCGGCCTGGAGCTTCGCCTCGATGGACGCCTGGACGTCGGGCATGTTGGTGCCCTCGACGTACAGGTTCTGCATCTGCCCGTCGAAGGTCTTCTTCGCTCCGGCGCAGCGCTGCTCGTGACCGACGTTGCCCTGCTCGTGCAGGATGCACAGGGCCTTCTTGCGGCCGCGGGCGTTGAGCTCGTCGCCGACCGCCTCGCCCGCGATGGACTCGTCCTGGCCGATGTGGGTGAGCGCGCCGAACTGCTTGGACTCCGCGGAGCCCGAGTTCACCGTGATCACCGGGATGCCGGCCTTGGTGGCCTTGGCGACGACGTCCTTCATCGCGTCGGGCTTGGCGAGCGTGACGATCAGCCCGTCGACCTTCTGGTCGATGGCGGCCTGGACGAGCTGGGCCTGCTGCTGCGCCTCGTCGTTGTGCGAGTACAGGAACTTGATGTTGTCCTTGACGGCCGCCTGCTTCGCACCGCTCTGGACGATGTCCCAGAAGGTGTCGCCGTCACCCGAGTGGGTGACCATGGCGAAGGTCCAGCGGGGCGTGGTCACCGCGGACCGGCCCTCGGCGGCAGCCCGGGCCGCGCGCTCCTCCGCCCGCTTGCCGCCGGTGCTGCTGCATCCCACGAGGGATGCCCCCAGCACCGCCGCAAGCACGGCGCCCATCGCACGTACCCCTGTCCGAACCCTTGCCACGACGCCGTGCCCTTCTTGTGCTGCTCGCTGTGCTCTTTGGTGGGGCCGGGGACGATTCACGCCCCGCCCGGCTGCCCAAGTATCCCCGAGCCGCCGACGGCGCCTCCCGGCAGGGGCGGGCCGGGTACGTGGGCACCGGGTGTGCGCGGCCGTGCGCGGGAGGGTCATCGGGTGCCGCGCGCGGTGTATTCCTCCAGCTGCGGTACGTCGTCGGCGGTGACGATCGCCGGGCCGGTGAGTACGGGCTTTCCGCCGCCGATGACGTTTCCGTTGGTCTTGTTCAGCCACAGTTCGTCGACGGCGAGATAGCCCTGCAGGTAGGGCTGCTGGTCGACGGCGAAGCCGACCTCCTGGGCCTTCAGCCGCTTGACGACCTCGGCGTTCAGATCGAAGGTGTCGACCTCGGCGCGGCTGCCGGCGCCCTCCTTGGCCTTGACGGAGGCGGCGGCGAAGGGGGCGCCGAGGGTGACGATCGCGTCGATGCCCTTGTCGGCCTGGAGCTTCGCCTCGATCGACGAGGTGGAGGCGGGCATGTTGGTGCCCTCGACGTTGAGGTTCTCGACGGTGCCCCCGAAGGTCTTCCGCACCCCGGCGCAGCGCTCCTCCAACGAGACGTTGCCCTGCTCGTGGACGACGCAGACGGCCTTCTTGCGGCTGCGTGTGTTGAGCTCCTCGCCGACGGCCTCGCCCGCGACCTTCTCGTCCTGTCCGATGTGTCCGAGCGCGCCGATCTCCCGGGAGAACTGCGCGCCCGAGTTGATGGTCACGACGGGTATGCCGGCCTTCACCGCCTTGGCGACGACGTCCTTGACCGCTTCCGGCTTGGCGAGGGTGACAACGATGCCGTCGACCTTCTTGTCGATGGCGGCCTGGACCAGCTGGGCCTGTTCCTTGCCCTCCTTGTTCGCCGAGTACAGGAACTCGACGTTGTCCTTGGCTGCGGCCTGTTTCGCGCCGCTCTGCACGATGTCCCAGAAGGTGTCCCCCTCCCCCGAGTGCGTGACCATCGCGATCTTCATCCGCGGGGTGGTGGCCGCTCTGCCTCCGCCGCTGCCGCTGCCCTGGGGCTTCTCCGCGGCGCGCTCGCCGCCGGAGCTGCTGCATCCGCCGATGGTGAGGCCGATGCCGATGGCGGCCGCGGCGATCAGGGTTGCTGCCTTGCGAGGGGTACGCATGGTGGGTCCGCCTTCTCTCCCGGCCGCCCGAGTGCGGCTGGGTGAGTTCTAGCGGCGGGCGTACGAGACGTCAACGGGGCCGTGCGGCCGTGGTCACCGGACGAGCAGCTGGAATTCGAAGGAGTAGCGCGAGGCCCGGTAGATGTGGGAGCCGAACTCGACCGCGCGGCCGGTGTCGTCGAAGGTGGTGCGCTCCATCGTCAGCACGGCGGCCCCTTCCGTCTCGGCGAGTACGGCCGCCTCCTCGGCGGTGGCGAGCCGGGCACCGACGGTCTGGCGGGCGCTGTGCAGGGTGATGCCGGCGCCCCGCATCATCCGGTAGAGGCCGGTGGTCTCCAGCCGTCCGGTGGCGAGGTCGACGATCCCGAGGGGCACGTGGTTGCGCAGGAGTGCCAGCGGCTCGTCGTGCGCGTACCGCAGCCGTTCGACGAGGTGTACGTCGGTGCCGGCCGCGATTCCGAGGGCGTCGGCCACGTCGGCCCCGGCGGTTTCGACGGTGTTGCGCAGGACGCGGGTCGTGGGGTGCCCGCCCGCCGCCTCCAGGTCGTCGTACAGGCTGCTCAGTTCGAGCGGGCGGCGGACCCTGCTGTGCACGACCTGGGTGCCGACGCCGCGGCGGCGGACCATCAGGCCCTTGTCGACCAGTGACTGGATGGCCTGGCGGACGGTGGGCCGGGACAGGCCCAGCCGGGCCGCGAGCTCGATCTCGTTGCCGAGGAGGCTGCCGGGGGCGAGCCGGCCCTGCTCGATGGCCGCTTCCAGCTGCTGGGCCAGCTGGTAGTACAGCGGAACCGGGCTGGTGCGGTCCACGCCGAGCTCGAGCGCGGCGGGGTCGGGGGTGGGTTCGGGCACGCGTGGAGGGTAACCCCCGCGTCAGAACCTCCGGTAGTCAGGTCGTTCTGTTGTCCGGACAGCATGAACACCGAACAAGCCGCCCCTTGTCAGGACATATGGTTGACAGCGCAGCCCGGGGGCGTCACGTTGGGTCCATGCGCATCGGACTCATCGGCACCGGCCGGATCGGTTCCTTCCACGCGGGCGTGCTGGCCCGCCATCCCGAGGTGGACGCCCTGGTGGTGACGGACACCGACCGGGCGCGGGCGGCCGAGGTCGCGGACCGCGTCGGCGCGACGGCCGCGGACAGCGCCGCCGAGGTGTTCGGCGCGGGTGTGGACGCCGTGGTGATCGCCTCGGCCACGTCTGCGCACGCGGAGCTGATCGGGCAGGCCGCGCGGGCGGGACTGCCCGCGTTCTGCGAGAAGCCGATCGCCCTGGACCTGCCGGGGACGCTGAGCGCGCTGCGCGCGGTCGAACGGGCGGGAAGCATCCTCCAGCTGGGCTTCATGCGCAGGTTCGACGCCGGGTACGGGGCGGCGCGCGCCGCCGTGCGGGCGGGAGCGCTGGGCCGGCTGCACACCGTGCGGGCGATGACGATGGACCCCGCGCCGCCGCCCGCCGCGTATCTGCCGCTCTCCGGGGGGCTGTACCGGGACTGTCTGGTCCATGACTTCGACATGCTGCGGTGGGTGACGGGCCGTGAGGTGACCGAGGTGTACGCCACCGGATCGGACGCCGGGCCCGAGATGTTCCGGGCGGCCGGCGACGTCGACACGGCGGCGGCCCTGCTCACTCTCGACGACGGCACCCTGGTCACGGCGACGGCCACCCGCTGCAACGGCGCCGGTTACGACGTACGGATGGAGCTGGCGGGCGAGCTCGGCCAGATCACGGTCGGCCTGGACGACCGTACGCCGGTCACCTCGGCCGAGCCGCAGGGCCCCGCCGCACCGCACAGCCCCTGGCCCGGCTTCCTGGAGCGGTTCGCCCCGGCGTACGAGGCGGAACTGGACGCGTTCGTACGGCTGGTGCGGGGCGCGCTGCCCAATCCGTGCGACGGCCGGGAGGCGTGGTACGCGCTGCTGATCGCGGAGGCGTGCGAGGTGTCCCGCCGCGAACGGCGCCCCGTGGAGATCGCGGAGGTCGCGAAGATCGCCGGGAGTGCCGCGGCACGTCCGGCGGAATCGGCCCGCCCCTCCTCGTGAACCGGCGGCATGCCGGGCGGTTCACGAGGACGACGTGGCGGACAGTACGGTGCCCTGCGCGACCGCGCAGAGCGTCCTCACCCCGTCCTCGCCCGCGGCGAACAGCTCACAGCGGACCACGGCCTGGCGGCGGCCGGTGTGCACGACGTCGGCGTGGGCGACGAGGGTGCGGCCGGTGGCGGGCCGGATGTACTGGATGGAGAAGCCGCCGGTCAGTACGGCCGGGCCGAGCGTCGTCCCGGCGGCGAAGGTGATCGAGTTGTCGGCGGCGTAGGCCAGGACTCCGCCGTGCAGAAAGCCGTTCTGTTGCTGGAGTTCCTGCCGGATGTCCACTTCGAGGGTGGCCGCGCCGTCCCCGAAGGCGGTGATCCGTGCCCCGACGAGCCCGCTGAACGGCTGGTTGTCGAGAACCTTCTGTGCCATCTGCAAGTCAAGTCCGGTCATGACAAGCGTTCTTACCTCACCAGCGGACGGGCAGTCGACGCACCCCTCGGATCAGGAGTCCGGGAATCCAGTCGAACTCGCTCGCGTCCGCGTCCAGAACGAGGCCGGGGCACCGTTCCAGCAGCGTACGGATCGCGATCCGGCCCTCCATCCGGGCCAGTGGGGCACCCATGCAGAAGTGGCTGCCGTGCCCGAAGGCCAGATGCCCCTGGGCGTCGCGGCGGATGTCGAAGGTGTCCGCTCGCGCGTAGCGGCCGTGGTCGTGGTCGGCGCCCGCCAGGGAGACGAGAACCGGCTCGCCCGCCGGGATGACCCGGTCCCCGATCTCGATCTGTTCACGCGGGTAGCGGAACGTGGCGGTCTCCACCGGGCCCTCGTAGCGCAGCATCTCCTCGACCGCGCCGTCGATCAGGCCGGAGTCGGCTCGCAGGGCGGCCAGTTGCTCCGGGTGCTCGAGCAGTGCGCGTACCCCGTTGACGATCAGGTTGACCGTGGTCTCGTGGCCGGCGACGAGCAGCAGGAACGCCATGCCCACGAGCTCGTCGGGGGAGAGTCCGTCCCCCTCCTCGTCGCGGGTCCGGACCAGCGCACTCATCAGGTCGTCACCGGGTGAGCAGCGCTTGTCCTCGATGAGTTCGGCGAGATACTCCCCCATGGCGGCCACCGTCTCGGCCGCCTCCTGCGGTGTGGCCGGATGGATGACGCCGTTCGACAGCCGGCGGAACACCTCGCGGTCCAGGTCCGGCACGCCGATCAGTTCGCAGATGACGGTCATGGGCAAGGGGAAGGCGAGCGCGTCGACGAGATCGGCGTGCCCCGACGGCACCATCGCGTCGAGGAGTTCGTCGGTGATCTGCTGGACGCGCGGGCGCAGGGCCTCGACCCGGCGGGCGGTGAACTCCCTGGCGACGAGTTTGCGCAGCCGGGTGTGGTGGGGTGCGTCGAGCTCCAGCATGTTGGCGAAGATCGGGGCGCTCTCGGCGGGCGCGCCGGGCAGGCCGCGCCAGTCCTTGCCGAGCCGCTGATCGGCAAGGGCCGCGCGGGCCTCGTCGTACCCCACCACGAGCCAGACCCGCTCGATGTCGTCGGTGCGGACGGTGTGCACGGGACCCGCGGCGCGCAGCTTCGCGTAGTACGGATACGGATTCGCTGTGAAGTCCTCGAGCCCGCGCAGATCGACATCGACACGGCCACTGGCATCGGACATGGGATCGCCCCTCCCGGTCTGAACGGCTCGATCGTCTCGGACCGACCGGCTCAGCCTATGCCGCCGGTTTCCGCACCGCCGTTGTCGACCGGGCCCGCGTCCTGCGCCGACGGCGCGATCCGGCCACGGCTGTCGACGTCGATGCCGTTGCGGGCCGTCCGACCGCCGGCGCAACCACGGCGGTCAGGGCTGCCACGGCAGCCAGGCCCGGATGCCGAAGCCGCCGTCCGGCTCGGGCCCGTGGTCGAGGCGGCCGTCGGCCAGAGTGGCGCGTTCCGTGAGGCCGATGAGTCCCTGGCCGGAACCGGGGACCTGCTCGAACGGTGCGGTGGGCGCCGGATTGCGTACATCGATGGCGAGCCCGTCGCCGGGGCCGCCGGTGACGGTGACGGTGACCTCGGCGCCGGGCGCGTGTTTACGGGCGTTGGTCAGGCCCTCCTGGGCAATGCGGTACACCGTGCGGCCGGTGGCGGCGGGGGCCGCGGCGGGGTCGGTGACGCGGTTGTCGAGGGTGACCTTCATGCCGGCCTGACGGGATTCGGCGATCAGTGAGCCCAGAGTGGCAAGGGTGGGCTGCGGCCGGTGGCCGTCGCTCTCGCCGGGGCTGCGCAGGACGCCGATGATCTCGCGGAGGTCCTGGAGCGCGTCGTGCGCGCTGTCCCGGATGACACCGGCGGCCCGCGCCACCTCGGCCGGGGGCGCGTCGGGGCGGAATTCGAGGGCGCCGGCATGGACGCTGAGGAGGGTCAGCCGGTGGGCGAGGACGTCGTGCATCTCCCGGGCGATGGCCTCTCGGGCCAGCCGCTGCGCCTGCTCGGCCCGGAGCCCGGCCTCGGCCTCGGCCCGCCGGGCCCGCTCGCGGAGCGTGACGACGAGCTGGCGCCTGGACCGTACGACCATGCCCCAGCTGAGCACCAGCAGGGGCAGCAGCACCCCGATGATCGTCGACTCGACGAGTGAGCTGCCCGGGTCGGGGCGCAGGTACGGCTGTACGGGCGCGGTGACCAGGGCGAGCGCCCCGATGACCGCCACCGGGCGGAACGGCCGGTGCACGGCGACGCTGAACAGGGCCACGAGCATGGCCCCCGCGGCAACCGGCTCGACGGTGGAGAGCAGGATCAGGCCCACCGCGAGCCCGACCGGCCACCGCCGCCGCGCCCACAGGGAGCAGCAGGCGGCCGCGCCGACCAGGGAGTCGACGAGGACGATGCCGTCGGAGAGGGCGCGGTCGGCGTCGATCGACGCCGCCGCGAGCAGCCCGATTCCTGCCGCGAAGAGGAATGCGGTGATGTCGACGGCCCAGTCCCGCACGGTGCGCCGGGAGCGGCCGCCCCGGTCGCCGGGCAGCTCGGGGTCGGCCATCGCCGAGGGCAGCAGCCAGGAGTACTCCGTACGCGTCATGCGACAAAAGTACCCAGGCCGGGCGCGAGCCCGGGGCGTTCCGGCGCGGACGACGCCCCGGAGTCGCGGGGCCGGGACGTCCGGCGCAGCGAAGTCGTCCAGTGGCCTGGGTCGCTCCGTCAGGGAGCGACCGGAGTCACCGCCCGACGACCCCAGCCGGTGCCGGCCAGGACCAGCACCGCGCCCACCGCGCCGAGGACGCCGAGCCGCTCACCGCCGACCGCGATGCCCACGGCGGCGGCCCACAGCGGTTCCGTACCGAGCAGCAGGCTGACCCGGGACGGCGAGGTGCGGCGCACGGACCACATCTGCACGAAAAAGGCGAAGAGCGTGCAGAAGACGGAGAGGAAGAGCAGCCCGCCCCATTCCCGGACGCCGAACCCGGCGGCCACCGTCCACGGCGCCTCACCGGTGCCGGGTACGGCGGCGAGCAGCGCGAAGACGGCGACCGCGCTGCCGAGCTGGACCGTGGTCAGCGACAGCGAGTCCGCTCCCCGCACCGACTTGATGCGGGCCATCAGCAGCACGTGCACGGTACGGGCGAGGGCGGCCAGCAGCATCAGCAGATCGCCCGCCGACGGGCTGGTGAACCCACCGCCCTGGGTCAGCAGCGCCACACCGGCCACCGACAGCGCGGCGGCGCCGAGAAAGGCCCTGGGCGGCCGGACACGGTTCACGACGGCCTCGGCGAGCGGCGTGAAGATCATGGTGAGGCTGATGATGAGCCCGGCGTTGGTCGCCGAGGTGTGCACGACGCCGTACGTCTCCACCAGGAAGATCCCGCTGAGGACCAGGCCCAGCAGCCCCGCCCCGCGCCATTGCGCCGCGCCGAGCGCCCGCAGCCTGCGCCGGCCGGCCACGGCCAGCACCGGCAGCACGACGGCGAAGCGCAGCACGAGGACGGCGACGACGGTCTGCGTGGTGGTGATGCCCTTGGCCGCGAGGTAGCTGGAACCCCAGACGACGGCCACGAGCAGGACGGGCAGATCGGTGAGCCAGGCGCGGCGGGACGGGGCGAGAGCGGGCACGGCGATCGAGGACACCTGGCTGGTTCTCCTGGTTCTCCACGGCGCGTTCTCCGCAGCCGGTTCCCGTCGCGGGAAGGCCGCGGGAAGGGCACACGAACGATGCGGGCACGATGTGGAGACCTCGATGGCTCACACGCGGAGCGATCACCGTACCGGGCAGTACCCGGTCCCGGGAATACCCGTCTCAGCTGCTGTGCCCCGCCGCGGATGACCGCGACGGGGCCGTGTCTCACTCGTCGAGGGCGAAGGATCCGAACCGGGCCCGGCCGGTGGGCCGGTAGGTGTGGATCGAGATGCCGTTGGGCGTCGTGCGCGCCCCGGTCTGTTCGAAGGACGTCGGCAGCCCGCCGTCCGGGAAGAGCCGGCGGCCCCGGCCGAGCACGACCGGGTAGACGAGGAGGTTGTACTCGTCGATCAGGTCGTGCGCCATCAGGGAGCGGGCGAGGGCGCCGCTGCCGTGGATCTGGAGTTCGCCGCCCTCCGTCCGCTCCTTGACCCGGGCGACTTCCGCGGCGACGTCCGTGGAGATGATGGTCGTGTTCTGCCAGTCCGGTTTCTCCAGTGTGGTCGACACGACGTACTTGGGATACCTGTTGAGGCGGCCGGCGACCGGGTCCTCGGGATCGGTCACCTTGGGCCAGTGCGCGGCGAAGATGTCGTACGTACGACGGCCCAGCAGGAACGCAGCCACCCGGTCGAACACCTCGGTCATGAACTGATTCATGCCCTCGTCCGCGAACGGCACGAGCCAGCCGCCGTACTCGAACCCACCACTGGTGTCCTCGTCGGGGGTGCCCGGCGCCTGCATGACGCCGTCGAGGGAGAGGAATGTGGTGAGGGTCAGCTTCGCCATGATCATTCTCCTGGTCCGGAAACAGTCGCTTCCCTCTTGTGACCTCACTTCTGCCCGGAACTCATCGGCCCGCCCGACGGGACCGCCGGTCCCGGGCGCGGCGGACAGCCGTCCGAACGGCCGCGCACAGGGGGCCGCCGCGCGGCATCCCGGAGGTACCGGTCACCGCGAGCCGCGCGGCGCGAGTTCCGTCATCCGGGACCAACCCTCGCCCGGCACCTCGACGTTGATGATCTCCGGAGCCTCGGCGACGAGATCCGCCATCCGGTCCATCGCCGCCGCGAAGTGCTCCGACTTCACATGGGCCTCGCCCGCCTCCGGGGAGGCGAAGGCTTCCAGCAGGACGAATTGGTACGGGTTCTCGACGCTGTACGACCACTCGAAGAACAGATTGCCGGGCTCGTTCCGGGTGGCGAGGGTGAAGTCCTCGACGGCCGGGAGCCAGTTGTCGCGTTCGGCGCTGTGGACGGTGAATTTGACGGCGATGAAGATCATGCCGCCAGGTTCCCATATGCCATGGATACGGACAGATCAGACGCACCCGGAAGACGCCGGACAGACCCTAACCGCCGAGTTCGCGGTGGCGCGCGGCCAACCGGGTTGCACCCTCCTCGGTCGGTGACCCGAACAGTCGCAGCCGGGAAATGCCACCGTCCGGGAAGATGTCGATCCGGACGTGTGTGGCCCGAACCGCGTCCAGCAGGACGAAGCGGTGGTTCGTGTCGGGCTGCAGCCGGGTCCGGGGCAGCACCTCGGTCCAGTCGCCGTTCTCCCCGTCACGGGCGGAAAGGCTCGCCCAGCCCGCCGAGTTGCCCTTCAGATACGCGGTGTCGATCTCCACGGCACGGATCTCCGCCTGCTCGACGAGGCGGTAGCGGATCCAGTCGTTTCCCTTGTCGCGCCGGCGCCGGGTCTCCCAGCCGTCGTCCATCTTGCGGGACCGGCCCGGCTGGATGGTGTTGGTGGCCGGCGAGTAGAAGCGGTCGGAGGCGTCCTCGACCAGGCCGCCGTTCTCCAGGGCGACCAGGTCGAAGGTGCCGAGTGCGGCCAGCCAGTCCGGGTCGGGGGTGACCTCGCCGTACACCCGGAGCCGGGCTATCCCGCCGTCGGGGTGCTGATTGACCCGTAGATGGGTGACGCGCTGCTCGGCCGCGACGACGAACCCATTGGCCGCGTGTCCGCCAACGGCCGTACGCGGTACGAGCGTTGTCCACTTCACTCCGGGCGCGAGGAGTTCCTCGGGTGACGGGGAGCCGAGGACGCAGGCCGCCTCGACCGAGACCGCCTGCGGGTAGTTGCCGCGGAAGTGGGCGGTGTCGACGACGATGCCGCGTACGACTCCGGGCGCGCCGAGCCGTACCAGCGCCCAGTCGTGGTCCTCGTCCGTGGGGTGCGGCCGGTCGGCGCCCGCGCCGCGACGGCGGCGGGTCTCCCAGCCGTCCATGATCTTGCCCTTGTGGCCGAAGCGTTCGGGGTCGAACTCGGCGGGTTCCGGCTTCAGCAGGTTCTCGCGCTCGGCGAAGAACTCGTCGTTGGCGGCGATCACCCCGGCGCCGAGCCGCCGGTCGGCGAGATCGACGAGGCCGATGAAGGGGAGGTCGGCGGTGCGGTAGTCGGCGTACGGGTCGCCGCCGCCGTACGGGTTCGCGTCGCCGGTGAAGCGGGCTGTCGCCGTCATGGTCACTGATTCCTTTCGAGGAGGCGGCCGGTGGGTTCGCCGACCGTGCCGTCCGCCGCGATCCGCCGCCCGCGCAGCCAGGTCGACTTCACGACGCCGTGCAGGGTCTTGCCGGCGTAGGCGGTGACCTGATTGCGGTGAAAGAGCTCTGCGGGATCGACGGTGAAGGTCTCGTCGGGGGCGAGGACCGCGAAGTCGGCGTCGCGGCCGGCCTCGATGGCACCCTTGCGGCTCAGCCCGGCCAGTTCGGCGGGGGCGGCGGACATCCAGCGGACGACGTCGTCGAGCGAGTGGCCGCGCCTGCGGGCCTCGGTCCAGATGGCGGGGAGGCCCAGCTGGAGGGAGGAGATACCGCCCCACGCGGAGGCGAAGTCCGGCGTCTTGAGATCCACGGTGCACGGCGAGTGGTCCGAGACGATGCAGTCGATCGTCCCGTCGGCCAGGCCCTCCCACAGCGCGTCCTGGTTGGCGGCCTCCCGGATCGGCGGGCAGCACTTGAACTCCGTCGCGCCGTCCGGGACTTCCTCGGCGGTGAGGGTGAGGAAGTGCGGGCAGGACTCGACGGTGACCCGTACGCCCTCGCGCTTGGCGGCGGCGATCATCGGCAGCGCGTCACTGGAGGACAGGTGCAGCACATGGACCCGGGCGTTCAGGCGCCTGGCGTGCGCGATGAGTCCCTCGATCGCGGTGTTCTCGGCGTCCCGGGGCCGGGAAGCGAGAAAGTCGGCGTACGCGGGCCCGCTGCACTGGGGGGCGGAGGCCAGATGGCGCGGGTCCTCGGCGTGCACGATCAGCAGCCCGCCGAAGCCGGAGATCTCGGCCATGGACCGGGCCAGCTGCTCCTGGTCGAGCTCGGGGAACTCTTCGACGCCGGAGGGCGAGAGGAAGCACTTGAAACCGAAGACGCCGGCCTCGTGCAGCGGACGCAGGTCCTTGACGTTGGACGGGATCGCCCCGCCCCAGAATCCGGTGTCGATGTGCGCCTTGGGGGCTGCCACCTGCTGCTTGGTGCGCAGATGCGGGACCGTGGTGGTCGGCGGGAGGGAGTTGAGCGGCATGTCGAGCAGGGTCGTGATGCCGCCTGCCGCCGCGGCGCGGGTGGCGGTGTGGAAGCCCTCCCAAGCGGTGCGCCCCGGGTCGTTCACGTGGACATGGGTGTCGACGAGTCCGGGCAACAGGACGTCGGCACCGAAGTCCTCCAGCCGGGCGCCGGCCGGCACCTCGGCGTCGTACGGCAGGACGGCGTCGATTCTCCCCTCGGCGACGGCGACCGCTGCGGGGCGCGTCCCGTCCGGGGTGACGACACGCGTCGAGCGCAGTACCAGTTTCACGTCCGCACCGGACACCCGTGCTCCTCACTTCGGACATTCGACCACTGACAAATTCAACGAACTGTTGAAGGAGTCTTCACTCGGGATTCGGGCCCGTCAAGACCCCACTTTCCTCGTTCGACGGCAGGTGGACCACCCCTGGCCACGACTGGAGGTTTCCACAAAGTAAAAGACCAATTTCGGAGAGCGGAACGTAACATGGAACCAGTGCGGCACCGCAGAATGACCCCGCCGACTGCAGACACCGGGACAAACGGGCTCTGACCGGCAAGGACGCCGCACCCGGAGCAGTGCGCCGATCGGGAACCGACCGGTAGTCTGCTGGGTGCCTCGCCCGGCGAGGCACCCGCTCTTCCGCCTCGAAAGGACCGTTGACGTGCCGTCGTCCCACGCCAGCACATCCGACTCCAAGCCCGCCGCTTCCAGCGGCGGCGTGCAGTCCCTTGAGCGCGCCTTCGATCTGCTGGAGCGGATGGCGGATGCCGGGGGCGAGGTCGGGCTGAGCGAACTCTCCGCGAGCAGCGGCCTTCCGCTGCCGACCATCCATCGCCTGATGCGCACGCTGGTGGTGTGCGGATACGTGCGCCAGCAGCCGAACCGGCGCTATGCGCTCGGCCCACGCCTGATCCGGCTCGGCGAGTCCGCCTCCCGGCTGCTCGGCACCTGGGCCCGCCCGTACCTCGCGCGCCTGGTCGAGGAGACCGGCGAGACCGCGAACATGGCGCTGCTCGACGGCGACGAGATCGTGTACGTGGCGCAGGTGCCGTCCAAGCACTCGATGCGCATGTTCACCGAGGTGGGCCGCCGGGTGCTTCCCCACTCCACGGGCGTCGGCAAGGCGCTGCTGGCGCACACGCCTCCGGAAGAGGTACGGGCCCTGCTCGCCCGCACCGGAATGCCTGCCGCCACCGAGAAGACGATCACCACCCCGGACGATTTCCTCGACGCGCTGGAGCAGGTCCGCAGGGTCGGCTACGCGGTCGACGACAACGAGCAGGAGATCGGGGTGCGCTGCCTGGCGGTCTCCGTACCCAACTCCCCCACGTCGGCCGCGATTTCGATCTCGGGCCCGGCGGGCCGGGTGACGGATGCGGCGACGGAGCGGATCGTGCCGATCCTGCAGCAGGCCGCGAAGGAGCTGTCCGACGCACTGGCCAGCAACGGCTCCACCGGCTGAGTCACGCCGCCGCAACCGGGCCCCGGCCGTCGCGCTTCAGGAGCGCGGCGGCGGGCAGGGGCGCGGCGGCGGGCAGGGGCGCGGCGGCCGTCAGGAGCGCGGTGGCTCGCCGAAGAGATCGACGGCGACGCGTACGTCCCTGAGTGCGGCGGCCAGTGCGCTGACCGAGCCGATCGCCCCCGCGATCAGCAACAGCGAACGGCGCAGGCGGGGGATCTCGGGTGCGCCGCTGATCGCCATCGCGTCCAGCGCGGCCAGCTCGTCCTCGGCGATCCCCCGGTCCGGGAACTCCACGGAATGCCCCGCCAGCTCGCGGCGGAGCCGGGAGACCGCCGTACGCAGCTCCGCCACCCTCGGATCCTCATCACTGCCGGTCACCCGCGTCTGCCCCACGCTTCGCAACAAAGCACTCCCCCTCGCACATCCTTGTGCCAGTGTTTCGACCGGACCCCGGGCCGTGGTCAAGTGTCCGGAGATGCCCGCAAGTTAACGCCATGGCAGGTGTCGAGCGCCACTCCGCGGACCGAATTCGGGGTCTCCCGTAGGGGTGATGCGCATGTCGCTCCGTGGACAGCTCGGCGTGCGCCGCCGAGCCCGCCCCCGCCGCCTCCCACCGCCCCCGCCGCTTCCCGGTTGCGCGGGCGGGGCGACTCCGGGGTATCCAGTCCCCATGACTCGAACGACACAGACCCCGGCCGGCAGCGGACGGACCCGGACCCCGGTGATCGCCGGGCTGCTGCTCGCCGCGGGCGGCGGACGGCGGCTCGGCGGGCGGCCCAAGGCACTGCTCGACCACCGCGGCCGGCCGCTGGTGGAGCACGCGGTACGCGTCCTGCGGGAGGGCGGCTGCGACCGCGTCCAGGTGGTCCTGGGCGCCGCGGCCGACGAGGTGCGCGCACGCGCCGACCTCACCGACTGCCCCGTGACCGTCAACCCCGGGTGGGCCGAGGGCATGGGCTCTTCGCTGCGGGCGGGGCTCGGGGCGCTGGCCGGTACGGAGACGGACGCGGCGCTCGTGCTCCTGGTGGACCAGCCGGGCATCGGTGCGGACGCGGTGGCGCGGGTGCGATCGGCGTACCGCTCACGAAGGAGTCTCGTGGCCGCCTCGTACGACGGGGAGCGCGGCCATCCGGTGCTGTTCGGGGCCGACCGGTGGGCGGACGTCGCGGCCGCAGCGGTGGGCGATCAGGGCGCCCGGGCGTACCTGCGGGCGCACCGCGATGCGATCACGCTCGTCGAGTGTTCCGATGTGGCTCAGGCCTACGACATCGACACGGTGGAGGACCTGAAGCACCTTGAGTGAGTGGACTGGCACGCTGCGCCAGCAACGCACCACTTATGTCGACCCGGAGAATCTCGACATCAACAAACCATTGAACTTCCACCATGAGGAAACTACTATCCACTGGTCAGAAGCCCTCTGCACCTCAGACGGCGACCACGGCCGTATCTCGGAGCCTTGGCACGCCGTGCCGTTCCAAGCGCCCCGGCGGCCGTGAGACGCCGCCCGCACCGCCCGCTGAAGGAGTGACAGCTCATGTCCGCACCAGCGCCGTCCCCGCTGGCCATCGTCGATGCCGAGCCCCTGCCCCGGCAGGACGAGGTCCTCAACCACGCGGCTCTCGCGTTCGTGGCCGAGCTGCACCGGCAGTTCACGCCCCGCCGCGACGAACTGCTCGCCCGCCGGGGTGAGCGTCGCGCCGAGATCGCCCGTACCTCCACGCTGGACTTTCTGCCCGAGACGGCAGCGATCCGCGCGGACGGCTCCTGGAAGGTCGCGCCGGCCCCGGCCGCGCTGAACGACCGCCGGGTGGAGATCACCGGTCCGACCGACCGCAAGATGACCATCAACGCCCTGAACTCCGGCGCCAAGGTCTGGCTCGCCGACTTCGAGGACGCGTCCGCCCCCACGTGGGAGAACGTCATCCTCGGCCAGCTCAATCTGATCGACGCCTACACCCGTAACATCGACTTCACGGACCCCAGGTCCGGCAAGTCGTACGCCCTGAGGCCCGCCGACGAGCTCGCCACGGTCGTCACCCGCCCCCGCGGCTGGCACCTGGACGAGCGTCACCTCCAGCTCGACGGCGCCCCGGTGCCGGGCGCGCTGGTCGACTTCGGCCTCTACTTCTTCCACAACGCCCAGCGCCTCATCGACCTCGGCAAGGGCCCGTACTTCTACCTCCCGAAGACGGAGTCGCACCTGGAGGCCCGCCTCTGGAACGACATCTTCGTCTTCGCCCAGGACTACCTCGGCATCCCGCAGGGCACGGTCCGCGCGACCGTCCTCATCGAGACGATCACCGCCGCGTACGAGATGGAGGAGATCCTCTACGAACTCCGCGACCACGCCTCCGGGCTGAACGCGGGCCGTTGGGACTACCTCTTCTCCATCGTCAAGAACTTCCGTGACGGCGGAGCCAAGTTCGTCCTCCCGGACCGCAACGCGGTGACGATGACCGCCCCGTTCATGCGCGCGTACACCGAGCTCCTCGTCCGCACCTGCCACAAGCGCGGCGCGCACGCCATCGGCGGCATGGCGGCCTTCATCCCGTCCCGCCGCGACGCCGAGGTCAACAAGGTCGCCTTCGAGAAGGTCAAGGCCGACAAGGACCGCGAGGCCCACGACGGCTTCGACGGCTCCTGGGTCGCCCACCCCGACCTGGTCCCGATCGCCATGGCCTCCTTCGACGCGGTCCTCGGCGAGAAGCCGAACCAGAAGGAACGCCTGCGCGAGGACGTCTCGGTGGCGGCGGGCGACCTGATCGCCATCGACACCCTGGACGCCAAGCCCACGTACGACGGTCTGCGCAACGCCGTCGCGGTCGGCATCCGCTACATCGAGGCCTGGCTGCGCGGTATGGGGGCGGTCGCCATCTTCAACCTGATGGAGGACGCGGCCACCGCGGAGATCTCACGCTCGCAGATCTGGCAGTGGATCAACGCGGACGTCGTCTTCGAGAACGGCGAACACGCCACCGCGGACCTGGCCCGCAAGGTCGCAGCCGAGGAACTCGCCGCGATCCGCGCCGAGATCGGCGACGAGGCCTTCGCGTCCGGCAAGTGGCAGCAGGCCCACGACCTCCTGCTCCAGGTCTCCCTGGACCAGGACTACGCGGACTTCCTGACGCTGCCGGCGTACGAGCAGTTGGCCTGAGCCCTGCTGCCTGCGCGCTGACGACCTCCGCCTCCGGTACCGCACAGCACCGGGGGCGGAGTCGTGTGTGGCATGTCGTACGGCTTCAGCCCCCGGAGCCCGCGGAGCAGCGCGAGCCCGTGCGGTTTCTCCCGGGCCGGCTGCTTCGGGCCGATGTCAAGAGCGTTGAGCAGTGTGCCCTGTGAGGTGTCACCGGACATCTCCCAGACCATCACCCCCAACAGGATCGGTGTACCGATACCGCCGGGGCGGAGGGCTCTGCGGGGCGAGCATGCCGGGGGGGTACAGCAGGCGATGGGCCCCACCCCGCGTCCGCAGGGCCGTCAGTCACCGAGGACGACCGTGCGCTGGGCGGAGAAGTCTCCCCATTTCCCGTCCGGCAGCTTGGCGCGGATCTTCATCGAGTAACGCGTGCCGCGCGGGTCGCTGACGGTGAGCCGGTAGTGCGCCCGGCCCGTGGGCGGAGTGGCGCCCCACACGATCGTGGTGGTCAGCCGGCCGTTCAAGAAGAGCTGGTACGCCGGGATCTCGCCGCCCGTGTCGGGCTGCTTCCAATCCAGGTCGACGGCGTACTCCTTGCCCTGGACGCGGTTGCTGATCCGCAGGTCCGTGGGGGCGGTACTCGCGGGCGCGCCCGGCACGGAAGCGGTGGTCAGGTCGAGGGCGTTGCTGTCCGGCGAGGAGGTGTCGGCGGCGTCGCGGGCGCGGACGGTGAAGGTGTAGACGGTGCCGGGGCGCAGTCCGGTCAGATGCGCCGTGGTCAGGGTGCCCGGCACGCTGTGGATCCGGGAATCCTCCTGGTAGATGTCGTACGAGATGACGCCGACATCGTCCGTCGAGCCGCCCCAGGAGAGGTTCGCCGCCCGGCTGCCGTCCGCCGTGCCGCGCAGTCTCACCGGGCGGGTCGGCGGCTCGTGGTCGGCGGGGGTCGGGGCGGGTGTGGTGACGGCTGCGGCGGCGCTCGGCGCGGAGAGGTTCCCGGCGGCGTCGCGGGCACGGACGGTGAAGGTGTACGTGGTCGAGGCGGTCAGCCCGTCGATGTCGGTCATCACCTTGGCAGCCGGGACGGTCTTGGCCTTCTCGCCCTGGCGGTAGACCTCGTAGCCGGTGACCGCCTTGTTGTCGGTGGCCCGCTCCCACATGACGTGCGCGGAGGTGGCGCTGCCGGCCTGCGCCGTCACATGGTCCGGGGTCGTGGGCTTTTGGGTGTCGGCCTCGGGGGCGGAGTCGCAGGCGGTGAGCAGGGCGAGGAGCAGGGCGGCGGAGCAGGCCGACGCGGCTATTGCGTGGGGGCGTTGCACGGTCGTGCCTTCCATCCGGCGGCAATGGTCCAGACCTGTATCGCATGGCACGGGGGCCGCGGACAAGAGGGTGGAGCGGAACGTTCCGCAATGTGCCGGTGTGCGCAGGTGATCGTGGGTCGGTGATCCGTTGGCGGCAGCACGGTAGGTGACATACGGTCGGCCGATGTTGTGCATACGTGGGGTCGTGCTGCCGGAGCGCGAGGAGCGGGTTTTCTGGATCGACGGCGAGGTGCTTCGCGCGGGCGACCCTCCGGGCGGGCTCGCGGGCCGGGACGCGGAGACGATCGTCGACGGCGGCTGGCTGCTGCCCGGACTCGTCGACGTGCATACGCACCCCGGGTCCCCGGCGCCGGGCGTGCCCTTCGACGAGGAGCTGCTGCGCAGGCAGTTGGGCGAGCACCGGGACGCCGGAGTGCTCGCGGTGCGCACCCCGGGCACCGCGCAGCGGATGCCCGCCTGGGTGGAGAAGGATCCCGAACTCCCGCGCGTGACCTCGGCGGGGCGCTGGCTGGCCACGCCCGGCCGGTTCTTCCCCGGCTTCGGACGGGATGTGAGCGAGGCCGAATTGGTGCAGGCGGCCGTGGAGGAGGCGGCCGCTTCGTCCGGGTGGTGCAAGGTCATCGGCGACTGGGCCGCCGACGAACCCGCCGTACCGCTCGCGCTGCTGACCTCGGTGGTGGAGGCGGTGCACGCGGCCGGGGGCAAGGTGGCGGTGCACTGCCAGACCGCCGAGGGCACCCGCAATGCCGTACTGGCGGGCGCGGACAGCCTGGAGCACGGTATGCATCTGGACCCGGCGCTGCTGGACCGGATGGCGGCGCAGGGCACGGCGTTCGTCCCGACGCTGAGCGTCTTCGCCGCGAGGGTGGACGAGATGCGGGCGCGGGAGCCGGGCGTGCGCCGTGATCTGTGGCTGGCCGGCTGGGACACGATGCTCGGCAATGTGCGCGCGGCCCATGAGGCGGATGTGACGGTGCTGGCGGGGACGGACTCCTTCCCGTGCGGGACCGTCGCGGGCGAGATGACCTGGCTGCTGCGGGCCGGGCTGTCGGCCGAGGCGGCGCTCGGCGCGGCCTCCTGGACGGCGAGGTCCTGGCTGGGGCTGCCGGGTCTCGTGGACGGCGCGCCCGCCGACCTCGTCGCGTACGCCACCGACCCGACCCTGGACCCGGCCGCGCTGGATCATCCGAGCCGGATCGTGCTCCGGGGACGCGTGGTGCGTTGAGCGATGAGTTCCGGGCGCCGGAGCGGTCTGCACTGCATGGATACATACACAGAGACCACACCCGCGATCGATCTGGAGCCCGCGGCCCGGCAGATCGCCGGCCTGCTCGACGGGATCGGTGACCAGCGGCTGGCGGACCCGACGCCCTGTCCCGACTACACGGTCCGGGAGCTCCTGGCCCACGTGGCCGGGCTGAGCACGGCCTTTCGCGACGCGGCGCGGAAGGACTTCGGCCCGACGACCGACACCGCCCCGGACGCCGCGCTTCCGGTCCTCGCCGACGACTGGCGCGAAACGCTGCCGCCGCTGCTGGACGAGCTGGTGACGGCCTGGCGCGATCCTGCCGCCCGGCAGGGCATGACCCGGGCGGGCGGTGTCGACATGCCGGGCGAGGTGGCCGCGGTGGTCGTACTGGACGAGCTGGTGATCCATGGCTGGGACCTGGCCCGTTCGACCGGCCAGAAGTACGAGGCGGACGAGGCGAGCCTGCGTGTCTCGCTGGGCATGCTGACGCCGAACGACAACGTCCCCCGGTCCGAGACCGTCTTCGGGCCGCCCGTTCCGGTCCCGGCCGACGCACCCCTCGTCGACCGGACCGTCGCCATGAGCGGCCGCCGTCCGGACTGGCAGCCGGGCACGTCGGCCGCGCTCCTGTAGGACGTCGACCGCGCTCCCGTAGGGCAGTGAGCGGCTGCCGGGCGGGGCTGCCGGGGCGCGGTTGCCGGTCCGGGCGCGGGCCGACGGCCGTACCGTCGGCCCTTCAGCTGGTGAAGAACTCCGTGATCTGCTGGGCGACCTGGTCGGGGTGGACCTCATGCACCCGGTGGCCGCCCCCGATCGTGATCAGTCGGCAGTCCGGGATCAGCGAGGCCATGTCCTGCAGGCGCCCCTGGGGCATGCTGGACTCCGGGCCGCCGGCGATCAAGAGCGTCGGCGCGACGATCTCGCCGAGCCCGGCCGCCCACTCGGGGTCGGGGTCGGACACCTGGGCCCGGATGGGAGCGACGGCAGCCCAGTCGTAGTCCACCGGACCCTCCGGCTCGGGGGCCGGTTTCGGCTCGCTCGGGAACGGCGGCGGGGTCTCCACCAGCACCAGCCGCTCGACCCGGTCCGCGTGCTCCTGGGCGAGCAGCTGCGCGACGACTCCGCCCATCGAGTGGCCGACCAGGCCCACCCGGTCGAGCTCGCACTCGTCGAGGAAGCCGAGGACGTCGTCCCGCATCAGCTCGAAGGAGTACTCGTCGGGCCAGTCGCTCTCGCCGTGCCCGCGCAGATCGAGGGCGTACACCCGCCACTGCTCGCCGAGGAGACTCCCGGCCGCCTCCCAGCTCGCGGCGGAACCGCCGAGGCCGTGCAGCAGGACCACGGGCGAGCCGAAGGGGTCGCCATAGGTCCGATACGCCAGCCGTACATCGCCGACGTCGACAACAGATTGATCTTCCATACCCATGACGCTACAGCCGGACGGGCGATGGCCCGACCTCGAGGCGCTCGTCAAACCCGTGATCGACGGGCGCGAGGAGCTTGTGCCCCCTCCGCTGCGTGCGCCGGTGCACATGCTGTATGACCTGCGCTTTCACTCCTGCCCGACGGGTGTCCGGGACCCGTGACCCGACGGTCGGCAGCTCCGTTGAGGCTGCTGAACGGCACACGCCGACGTGGGCCGGAACACGGAGGAGAATCCGCATGATGAAGAAGATGATGCTGGCCGTGGCGGTCCTGACCGCCGGTCTGGGACTGGCCTTCGGCCCCGCCGCCCAGGCCGTGCAGAGCCCCGCCGCCGTGCCGGTCGCGCAGGCACCGGCCGCGGTCTGCACCGTCAACGACAACGGGGTGAACTTCCGCGGCGGACCGGGCAACGACTACCCGGTCCTGGGCCAGGTGAACCGGGGCCAGAACCTCAACTACCGTGGCAGGCAGGGCAACTGGGTCATGGGTGACCTGTGGGGCGGCCCCACGGGCGTCTGGATCCACGTGGCGTACCTCGACTGCTGACGCGGCCCGTTCCGGCCCCGTACCGCGTCTTTCACGCGGCGCGGGGCCGTCCCGTGTTCCGGGGCATGGCTACGTTCCGGGTCCGCCCCGGCTCCGTGATCGTTCTCACCGATAGTCACGGTTCTATTGATCCCGGAAGCCGAACTGGCTCACAGGTCGTCCGGCTGGAGGGCGGGTGCGGTGGCCTGCGCATCGACCGCTGTGGCGGCGAGGCTGCCGAGGAGCTTGACCCGTTCCTCGGTCGGGGATCCCGCCGCGCTCGTGTAGGCGTACATCTTCCATCCGGGGTGGTCGGGCAGCTCGACACCCTCGTAGACGAATTCGAGGTCGCCGACGTCGGGATGGTGGATGTGCTTGGTGCCGGTGCGGTGCAGGCGGACGTCGTGGGCGGACCAGCGGCTGCTGAAGGCGTCGCTGCGGGCCGCGAGTTCCCCGATGAGGTCGGTCAGGGCCTTGTCGCGCGGGTTTCGTCCTGCGGCTGTCCGCAGGTTCGCGGCGGAGGTGTCCGCGGCACGCTCCCACTGCGGGTAGAAGGAGCGCGCGGCGGGGCTGAGGAAGATGAACCGCGCGCTGTTGTTCCGGGCGTCCGGGTCCTCAAGCAGCGGGGCGAGCAGGGCGCGGGCGAGCTGGTTGGTGGCGAGGATGTCGGCCCGCTGGTTGACGATCCATGCGGGTGCTCCGGTGATCGCGTCGAGGAAGCGCTGGAGCGAGGGCCGGATCATCGATTGTGCCGGGCGGGAGCGGCGTCGGCTCGGTGAGGGATTCGCGGCCCTGGCGAGGTCGTGCAGGTGCTCGGTCTCCGCCTCGTCGAGGCGAAGCGCCTGGGCCAAGGCGTCGAGTATTTGGGGAGAGACGCCGGCGAGGTTCCCGCGTTCCATCTTCGCGTAGTAGTCGCTGCTCATCCCCGCCAGCATGGCGACTTCCTCGCGGCGCAGGCCGGGCAGGCGGCGACGGCCGCCGACGACGATCCCCGCCTGCTCGGGGGTGATCCGGTCGCGTCGTGTGCGCAGGAAGTCCCGCACCTCGGCCTGGTTGTCCATGTCGTCCACGGTACGGCCGGTCGAGGATCTGTAGGAGTGACTGCCAGTACACGTATAAGCCGTCCCTCGCGCCCTCTGGAGGCCGGTGCTGCAATGGCTACGTCGGGGCGATCCGGACCCTTCGGACCGCCGAGCGCCGACCGCCACCGGGCGGCCGGCCACGCATTGTCACCACGAAGGACAGGAAACACGATGAGCCAGGACCAGAAGCAGGGACGCGTCGCCGTCATCACCGGGGCCTCCTCCGGGATCGGCGCCGCGACCGCCCGGTCCCTGCACGCAGCGGGCTACCGGGTCGCGCTTCTTGCCCGCCGCACGGACCGCATCAAGGCCCTCGCCGACGAGCTCGGCGACGGTGCGATCGCCATCTCCGCCGACGTCACCGACCGCGGCGCCCTCGTCGCGGCGGCCGAACAGGTGAAGCAGGAGTTCGGCGGCACGGACGTGCTGGTGAACAACGCCGGGGTCATGCTGCTCGGCCCGTTCTCCGCCGAGCAGCGCGACGACTACCGCAAGATGATCGAGGTCAACCTGCTCGGCGCGATCACGGCCACCGAGGTGTTCCTCGACACCAGCTCAAGGACGGCGGCGGCGACCTGGTGAACGTCTCCTCCGTCGCCGGCCGGGTCGCCAACGTCGGCAGCGGCGTGTACGCGGCCACCAAGTTCGGCATCAACGGCTGGTCGGAGTCGCTGCGCAAGGAGCTGCTGCCCGACGTCCGCGTCACCGTGATCGAGCCGGGCGTCGTCGCCACCGAGCTGCCCACCCACATCACCCACGAAGCGACCCGCCAGGGCGCCCAGCAGCTCTACGACGTCGCCGAGGTCACCGCCGAGGATGTCGCCGAGGTCATCACCTTCGCCCTCCAGCGCCCCCGGCACCTGGCCATCCACGAGATCCTGCTCCGACCCGCCAGCCAGGCACTCTGACCTGACCACCCCTCGTGCGCGAGCGGCGTCCGCGCCCGCACGGAACGAGGGCGCCCCGCTGCGGCACCGACGCCGGCCGCGGCGCGGGAGTCCTTGGGGGGGTTCCCGTACCGGTCGCCCGCGCGCAGCCGACCCGTACCCGGTGCTCGGCGAACCGGCATCGACCAGCGAACGAACAGGATTTCTCGTGAAGCACATCCACCTGCGCGACCTGGACGTCTCCCGCATCGGCCTGGGAGCCATGGGCATGTCCCACGGCTACACCGGCGCCGGCACCGACGACGACCAATCCGTGCGCACCATCCACCGCGCCCTGGACCTGGGCGTCACCCTCATCGACACCGCCGAGGTCTACGGCCCCTACACCAACGAGGAACTCGTCGGCCGCGCCCTCAAGGGCCGCCGCGACCAGGCGGTGCTCGCCACCAAGTTCGGCCTCGTCTCCCACACCGGCCGCCCCGGTGCCACCGACAGCAGCCCGGCCAACGTCCGCGCCGCCGTCGAGGGCTCGCTCAAGCGCCTGGGCACCGACCGCATCGACCTCTACTACCAGCACCGCGTCGACCCGGGCACGCCCATCGAGGAGACCGTCGGGGCCCTGGCCGAGCTGGTAGCCGAGGGCAAGATCCGACACATCGGCCTCTCGGAAGCCGGCCCCGAGACCATCCGCCGCGCCCACGCCGTCCACCCGATCACCGCGGTCCAGTCCGAGTACTCGCTGTTCACCCGCGACCCCGAGGCCCGCGTCCTGCCCGTGCTGCGGGAACTGAACATCGGCTTCGTGCCCTTCTCCCCGCTCGGGCGCGGCTTCCTGACCGGCACGATCCGCTCCACCGGGCAGTTCGACCCCACCGACTTCCGCGCCGACAACCCCCGGTTCACCGGCGAGAACTTCCAGCAGAACCTGCACCTGGCCGACCAGGTCGCCGCCATCGCGACCGAGATCGGCGCCACCCCGGCGCAGGTGGCACTGGCCTGGCTGCTCGCCCAGGGCGACTTCATCGCGCCCATCCCCGGCACCCGCCGTGTGGCCCGCATCGAGGAGAACGCCGGCGCCGACACTGTCCGCCTCACCGCTGGCCAGCTCACCGCTCTGAACAGCCTGCCCTCGGCCGCCGGCGACACCCACAACGAGGCCGGCATGGGGATGATGGAGCGCTGATGGCCGGGACCAACCCGCGCGTCGCACTGGACCTCGTCCGCCGCCACGCCCCGAAACTCGCCGATCTGACCGACGACGTCCTCTTCGCCGACGTCTGGGAGCGGCCCGACCTGTCCCCACGCGACCGCAGCCTGATCACCGTCGCCGCCCTGGTGGCTCTGGGCCGCGACGCCCAACTGACCGGCCATCTGCGCCGTGCCCTCGACAACGGCCTCACCACTGGCGAACTCGTCGGGGCGATCACCCACCTCGCCTTCTACGCCGGCTGGCCCGCCGCCATGAGCGCCACCGGCGTCCTGGCCACGGTCACCGAACCCACCGACTGAACCGGCACCATCCGCCGACCACCCGTCCTTCCAGGAGAGTCCCCCCGTGCAGCACGTCACCCTGAACAACGGCGTCGAGATGCCGATCCTCGGCTTCGGCGTCTACCAGATCCCCGCCGACAAGACCGAGCAGGCCGTCACCGACGCCCTCGGCGCTGGCTACCGCCTGCTGGACACCGCCGCCGCCTACGGCAACGAGGAAGCTGTCGGCCACGCCATCAAGAACAGCGGCATCCCCCGCGAGGAACTGTTCGTCACCACGAAGCTCTGGGTCCAGGACGCCCCCGCCCAGGACAACACCCGCCGCGCCCTGGAGACCTCCCTGACCAAGCTCGGCCTGGACCACGTCGATCTGTACCTGATGCACCAGCCCTACGGCGACGTCTACGGCCAGTGGCGCGCCATGGAGGCCGCCACCAGCGAGGGCCTGGCCAGGGCGATCGGTGTCGCCAACTTCTACCCCGACCGCCTCCTGGACCTGATCCTCAACAACGAGATCACCCCGCAGGTCAACCAGATCGAGACCCACCCGTTCTTCCAGCGCACCGCCGACCACGACCTCATGCGCGAGCACCGTGTGCAGCACCAGGCGTGGGGCGGCTTCGCCGAAGGCAAGAACGACCTGTTCACCCACCCCGTCCTCAGCAAGATCGGCGAGGCGCACGGCAAGTCCGTGGCCCAGGTCGTGCTTCGCTGGCTGGTCCAGCGCGACATCGTCACCATCCCCAAGTCGGTCAACCCCGACCGGATGGCGCAGAACATCGACGTCTTCGACTTCCGCCTCACCGACGACCAGATGTCCGCAATCGCGGCCCTCGACACCGGCGCCACGCTGTTCTTCGACCACCACGAACCCGAGATGGTCGCCTGGCTCAGCAAGCGCCGTCTGGAGGGCTGAACACCTCTCCGGGGCTTCGGCGAGGTGGGCGCGTGTGCCGCGTGCTCAGTCCCCTGTCGGCCTGCTCCGGGTCTCGCAGTGGCCGCAGGCCGCCGGGCATCTCGGGCAGGAGGAAGGAGTACCGGCCGAGCATGTTGACGTGGTGCCGGATGAACGGGGAGAGCCGGGCGACGTCCTGCTCTCGGACGTCGAAGCCCTGCGCGCGGAGCCGGACCAGGGCGACGTCCATGTAGCGGGTGTTGAAGAGCACCAGGGCGTTGAGGACCGGGCCGAGCGCGCCGATCTGGTCCTCCATCCCTCGGCCAGGTACTCCGCGACCTCCACCGGGACGTTGGTCGGGTCGGCCAGGAACACCCCGAGGAAGCGCACCGTCGTCAGCTGGGCGGCGAAGCCCGGCCGGTTGTGCGCCCACCGCTTCGACTCGACCAGCTCCCGGTCCGCGTCGTCCAGGAAGAAGAACCGCTCCAGCTCCGCGCGGGCCGGCGCCCCTCGGAACACCGCGTACCCCGCGGCCTGCTCATCCGTCAGAAACGCGACCGGCACCGCGGACCTCCAGGCAGTTGATCAACACGACCGCCGAAGGTTCAACCACCACGGAACCGCAGGTCAACGGGTTCCGGAGAGCAGGGAATGCTTAGCGCCGGTTTTCGTTCCGATATTCCTCAACCCCCGTGAGCCCCGTGGGTTCAGGGAAACCGAAGCTTCTTCAGCGCGAACCCACGGGTCCGCCAGTGTGCTTCAGGCCGCCGCATCCGTGGGTTCGAGTGAACACGAGGATGCTGAACGATCCTGAGGGCTGTGGCCGTGGCCGGATAGCCGATGGTGCGTGCTGTCGCGCACTGCCTCTGGTCGCGCGCGAGGTTCTCTGACTAGAGTCAGAGAGTGGATGGGACACAGATCGATCAGGTACGGCGGTTCAACCGCACCGTCACCGAACGCGTGGGCGTGCTTCACGGCCACTACCTGGGCCGCGGCCGGCCCGTCGGTGAGGCGCGGCTGCTGTGGGAGATCGGCGAGCAGGGCCAGGACGTACGGCGGTTGCGCGAGCGCCTCGGGCTCGACTCCGGGTACGTCAGCCGGCTATTGCGCTCCCTGGAGGCCGCCGGCCTGGTGACGGTGGAGCCGCGGCCCCGGGACAGACGGGTGCGTACCGTCCGGCTCACCGACGCGGGCCGTGCGGAGCGCGTCGCGCTCGATCGCCGCAGCGACGAGCTGGCCGGCTCCCTCCTGGAGCCGCTCAACACCGCCCAGCGCGCCCGACTGGTCGCCGCCATGGCCGAGGTTGACCGCTTGCTGACCGCCGCGACGGTCGCGCTGGACTGTGTCGACCCGGACCACCCCGACGCCCAGCACTGTTTGCGGTCCTACTTCACCGAGCTGCAGGAGCGCTTCGAGGCCGGTTTCGACCCCGCGCGGAGCCTGCTGCCCGACGCGGGCGAACTCCGGCCGCCGCACGGGCTGTTCTTGGTTGCCCGGCTGCACGGCGAGCCCGTCGGCTGCGCGGGTCTGAAGCTGCCGCCCGGTGCCCCGGCCGAGGTCAAGCGCATGTGGGTTGCGCCTCACACCCGGGGCCTCGGCCTCGGCCGGCGGTTTTTGGCCGAGCTGGAGGCTCGGGCCGCCCGGCACGGCTTTGACGTACTGCGCCTGGACACCAACAAGGCTCTCAGCCGCGCGATCGGCCTGTACTACTCCTATGGCTTCGAGGAGGTCACCGCCTTCAACGACGAACCGTATGCCCATCATTGGTTCGAGAAGCGGATCACCACAGTATCGTCGGAGTGAGGGTTGCGACGAACTTCAGGTCCGCTGCCCTGATTCTGGGGAAGGCCCCGTGGGTCTGCGTCAAGACACGGGACCGGCCTCGGCGGCCTGCTCCAGCAGGGCCCGCGCGGAGTCCGCGTAGCGCATCGCGGTCTTCTCGTCGAGCCCGAAGACCTCCGCGAGGTGGAGTGGGTCGGGGCCTTTGACCATGGCCTCTTCGAGCTGGCGGTCGACTCGGAGTCGCTCCAGGGTCGCTTCCTGGCCGCGCATCGCGGTGCTGATCCAGTGGTTGCTGGCCCTGCCGGTCGTGTTGGCGGTCTGGTTGTTGATCAGCAGGTGGAGGTTCGCGGTGTTCGGCCACCGGCGGCGCCGGTGCTCAAGCCAGTCCAGCAGCAGCTGCAAGGTGAGGTCGTCCAGCGGGCGGACGCGCCGGCGATGGTCAGCCGGCGGTTGCCGAGGTCGACATCGTCGAGCATGAGGGTGGCGATCTGGGCAACTCGGGCGGCGTGGACCGCTGCGAGGGCGAGGATGAGCCGCGTCGCCGGGGTGGTGGCCGCCGCGACGGACCGGTCGACCTGCTCGGGGATGAGCGGTTGCAGCACGGCGTACTCGTATTGCCCCACCTTGATCCGGCTCGTGGGGTTGCGGAAAATCAGTCCGTTCCGCTTGGCCCAAGTGAACAGCTAGCGCAGGGCGACGAGTTGGTCGTGTCGCTGGCGGCCGTGCAGTGTCTTGATGTAGGCGAGGACGTCGTCGCGGGTCACTTCCCGCAGGTGGTCGTAGCGGTTCGACCATTCCATCAAGGCCGGACGGGCCCGGTTGAGGTAGAGCCAGACGGTGCCCTCCCGTCGCGGGAGGCTGCGCGGGCCGCCGTCGCGCAGGACACGGGTCCAGCGCTCGGTCTCCGAGCGGATGCCGGGTGCGAGACCCTCCAGCCTCTCGACGAGCCAGTGTTCGAAGGAGGGTTCGCTGTCGTCTTCGAAGATCCCCATCTCCTCCAGGACCGTGATGGTGTGGCCGACTGGCAGGTCCAGGGCCCGCAGTGGGGTGAAGATCTCCGTGTGCCGGATGACGTCGCCGTCGACGTAGCCGGTGAGGACGATGGCCAGGCCGCGGTTGACGGCGAAGCGGATGCCGCGTCCCCAGCCTCGGGCCTCGGCGAGCCGGTGGGCGAGGTACTTCGCCCAGGCCAGCCAGGGGCTGGCGAGGTCGGAGTCAGCGAGGGCGAGTCGGCTGTAGTCACGGGGGATCTGCTCGAACAGCGGCAACTGCCGCCAGCCGGGATCCGGGCGCCAGGTCGGGGCGGGGGGCGGCTTGCGCGGGGCTCCCCGCCGTCCTCCGCGCCGCCGTGCCGAGGGTGTCGGTCTTCTGCGGTAGTGCAGGCCCATGAAGAACAGCTGGTGGTGCCGGACGGCGGCGAGCCGATCCCGCACGTCCGTCTCGTCCGCCGGCTGGCCGGTGACGGCCCTCGCGTTGAGGCGGGCCTGGCACCAGCATAGTCGGCAGTAGTCCCACTTCAACGGCTGGATTCGGCGGCAGCCGGTGCATGCGGCCGCATCGTGACTGCGACCGAACATGTAGCAGGTGGGGCAGAGGCGGCCGCTGAAGTTTCCCCAGGCCAGGCAGCTTCCGCAGGAGTCGGTGGGCTTGACGTAGCCCTTCGGGAACCGTGCCACCGGCTTACTCCGGCGGCAGCGACCGGCCGTCCCGGCGCTTGGGGACCACCGCTCGTGCGCCGGTCCCCGCGCCAGCCGCGGCTCGCTCCGTCCCCTCCGCCTGCCCCGGGCGGCGGACCTTCTCCGGCTCGGGGATGAGCAGGTCACCGATCTCGCAGCCAAGGACCACGCAGATGACGTCCAGGTCCTCCAGCTTGAGCGAGACCGGCTGGCCGGACCACAGTCCGGACATCTTCCCCGCTGAGATCACCAACCCGTGCTCGGCCAGGCTTCGTTGGAGTTCGGACGCCTTCCAGATACCCTTGCTCGCGGCGGTCAGCCGCAGGTTCCACCTCATCGGATCAGCCCTTCCAGCCGCTTCGCGGCCCGCTCGGTCCCGGCGACCCAGGCGTCCTCGACCCGGGTCTGCTGGACGTGGACATATCGCATCGTCGCGGCGATCCAGGAATGTCCCAAAACCTCCTGAATCGCGAGCAAGTCCAGCCCGTTCTCATAGAGTTGGGACGCGCAGAAAAGCCGCAGGACATGCGGCGTCAGCTTCTCGCCCCACCCCGGCAGATGTGCCTTGGCCGCGTCCTTGAGCCCGCCGCGCAGGGCGTCGTCGCCCACCCGGCGCGAGGAGCCGTCGGCGTTCTTGCGTTCGGAGGGGAACAGCGGGGCGCCGGGGCGGGTGTGGTCGTCGTCGAACTGGCCCCACACGTCCTCGATGAACCACCGCAGCGTGCGGTCAGCGCCGTTGATCAGCGGCACCATCCGCTCACGCGGGCCCGACCCGCGGGCGCCCTTGCCGTGGCGGACATGGAGCTTGCCGAAGCGCCCCAGGTCCCACTTGATGTCCGTCAGGTCGAGCTTGCACGCCTCACTGACCCGCAGGCCGACCTGGGACATCAGCTTGGAGGCGGTGTAGTTCCTGGCAGTAGGGGCGAACTTGCGGCAGGTGGCCAGCTCGCCGCCCCAGCCGGTGAACAGCATCCCGACCTCCGGCCCGGTCGGCGGGATCCGCAGCTGGGCGTCCTTGGCACCGCGCGGCCGGTTCATCTCGTCGATCGGGCACTCGACCACCCGGCCGGTCATCCGGTGAAGCTCGACCTTGTGCCGCAGCTCCAGGAACAGGAAGTACGTCGTCAGCGCCTGCGACCGGGCCAGCCGGGTGCCGCTCGGTGAGTTCCGCAGCACCTTCCCGAAGTACGCGTCGGCGTCGGCCGGCTCCATGTCCCACAGCGGTCGGCCGAACCAGGTCCTGACCTGCTCCAGGTGCCCGACGTCCCCGCGGATCGTGCCATCCGCCAGACGCGCCGATGCCCGCGCGAGGACGAACCCGGACAGCACGTCAGTCTCGAACCGCTCCAGCTCCTCCGCCGACGCGGGCGCCCAGTGCTCACGCAGGTCCCGTACGACCGCCAGCCCCGCCAACCCGAGCCTCCTCATCTTCGTTCCGACTGTGGATCGGCCGGACGAAATGAGAACGCTTCAAGAATCCCGAAGTTACGTCATAGAGCCGCAGAGCACCCGAAGGAGAAGGAACCTCCTGGCCACGGGGTTGGGGGCTCAGCCGGGCTCAGGGGAACTCACGGGATGTCGCACATCCCGACTCCCTTGTGCCACAGGGGTGTACGGCTCTCATCGGACTCTGGTAGGAAAGCTTCCTAACAGACTGATGGATCGACGAACTCCCTTTGGAGGCCTGGTGCACACCCCCCATAAGCGCACCGCACGTCGCAACACCCGCTCCGTACGCATCGCGGTCATCGCGGTCGGATTGGCGCTCACGGCGATACCTGTCGCGGCCTACGCGGGCTCTTCCTCCCACCCGGCGGCGGATCAGCGGACAGCGGCGGCTCCGCGGGCCGCCGCCGCGACCGGGCTCGACGATCCGGCGAAGAAGGAGATCGCCATGCAGTTGGTCTCCAGCGCGGAGAACTCCTCGCTCAACTGGAAGGCACAGTACAAGTACATCGAGGACATCGGCGACGGCCGCGGCTACACCGCGGGCATCATCGGCTTCTGTTCCGGCACCGGCGACATGCTCGACCTCGTCGAGTTGTACACCCGGCGCGAGCCGGGCAACGTCCTCGCGAAGTATCTTCCCGCGCTGCGGAAGGTCAACGGCACCGACTCGCACAGCGGCCTCGATCCGAACTTCAAGAAGGACTGGGCGACCGCCGCCTCCGACTCGGCGTTCAAACAGGCCCAGAACGACGAGCGGGACCGGGTGTACTTCGACCCGGCGGTCAGCCAGGGCAAGGCCGACGGCATCGGCACGCTGGGCCAGTTCGCGTACTACGACGCCATCGTCATGCACGGCGACGGCGGCGACAGCACCGGTTTCAGCTCCATCCGCAAGCGGGCCCTCGCCAAGGCGAAGCCGCCGGCCCAGGGCGGCAACGAGGTCACGTACCTCAACGCCTTCCTCGACGCCCGGGTCTGGGCGATGCGCCAGGAGGAGGCCCACTCCGACACCAGCCGGGTGGACACCGCCCAGCGGGTCTTCCTGAAGAAGGGCAACCTGAACCTGGATCCGCCGCTCGACTGGAAGGTGTACGGCGACAGCTACCACATCGGCTGACACTCCCTGGTACGGCTGTGGCGCGTACGGC
>NZ_JBHVFF010000007.1:0-74709 GCF_042801895.1 Streptomyces sp. NPDC057543
ATCCGCACCGGATGGCGCGGGCCCGGCCGCGGGCACGCGGGCGACCGTGAGCAGGGCGGCCTCCTCCGCTCTGCTCGACCATCCGGCCGGCTGGGGACCGGTGGCCACCCCGGCCGGCGCGTTCCAACTCGTCCCCGTGCGGCTGGAACGCGATCTCGCCGTGATCAGCCGCTGGATGAACGACCCGGCGGTCGCCGCGTTCTGGGAGCTCGCCGGATCCGAAGCCGTCACGGCCGATCATCTGCGTCCTCAACTCGACGGTGACGGACGCAGCGTCCCGTGCCTCGGCGTGCTGGCCGGCGTCCCCATGAGCTATTGGGAGATCTATCGCGCGGATCTCGATCCACTGGCGCGCCACTACCCCGCTCGCCCGCACGACACCGGAATCCACCTCCTCATCGGTGGCGTGAACGACCGTGGACGCGGTGTCGGTACGACCCTGCTCCGGGCCGTCGCCGACCTCGTACTCGACAACCGCCCCCTGTGCGCGCGGGTTGTCGCGGAGCCCGATCTGCGTAACACCCCGTCCGTCTCCGCCTTCCTGAGTGCCGGCTTCCGTTTCTTTGCGGAGGTCGAACTCCCGGACAAACGAGCTGCCCTGATGGTCCGCGACCGAACCCACCGTGCCCAGCTGTGAACGAACTGAACGCACTGAACGAATCGCTGCAACGCGTACACCGCTCGAACCCCATCGGTTCCACCCGGAGGAGTCCCCGTGCCGAAATATCCTGCGAGCCATGATTCAGCGGAGTCCGACGCGCTGCTCAGCACGCCAGAACTGAACCGGACGGTCTGGGACGGAGCCGCCGCCCGGCTGCTCGCGAAGATGCTCGGTCAATTCGCCTACGAGGAAGTCATCGAGCCGGACGCCGTCGAACGGGAAGCCACCGAACCGCTCGGGCAGACCGACGGCGGCGATACGTACACACTCACACTCGACGACGGTGGAACGTTGAGTTTCAGCGCCCGGCGGGGTGTGTACGGCGGTTGGCACATCGCCCCCGAGTCGATCCTGGAGACGTCCGGGGGCGCCCGGGAGGCACCGGCCGGAGCGACAGAACAGACGGGCGACAGCAGCCGCGGCGCGCCCGCCGATCCCCTGCAGGACTGGAACGCCGTGCCCGTTCCCGTCCGCGATCCGCTGCAGGACTGGAACGCCGTGCCCGTTCCCGTCCGCGATCCGCTGCAGGACCGAAACGCCGATGCCGTCCCCGTCCGGGATCCGCTGCAGGACCGGAACGCCGATGCCGTCCCCTTCCGGGATCCGCTGCAGTTCCTCGCCCGGGCTCGCCACCTTCTCGGGATCGACGGCGCCACCCTCGGCCACCTCATCCGCGAGATCACCACCACCCTCGCCGCGGACGCCCGGCTGGACCACACCGCGATCTCCGCCGCCCGGCTGGCCGACCTCGACTACGCCGAGCTGGAAGGGCACCAGACCGGCCACCCCTGGCTCGTCGCCAACAAAGGGCGCCTCGGCTTCTCCGCCACCGACGCCGCCCGCTACACGCCCGAGGCTCGCAGGCCGGTCGGGCTGCCGTGGATCGCTGTCTCCACCCGGATCGCCGCCTACCGCGGAGTGCCCGGCCTGGCGGCTCCCGAGCAGTTGTACGCACAGGAACTCGACCCGTCGGTCCGCGACTCCTTCGCCGCCGTGCTCCGCGCCCGCAACTTCGACCCCGACGGCTACCTCTGTCTTCCCGTGCACCCCTGGCAATGGGATGAATGGATCGTTCCGGTCTTCGCCCCGGCCATCGCCGCAGGCGACATCGTCCCGCTCCATGCCGACGCGGACCTCCGGCTGCCGCAGCAGTCCATCCGCACCTTCGCCAATGTGACCCGTCCCGAACGGCACACCGTCAAACTGCCCCTGTCGATCCTCAACACTCTGGTCTGGCGAGGCCTTCCGACCGAACGCACCCTCGCGGCCCCCGCCGTCACCACTTGGGTCCAGGGCCTGCGCGACGGGGACACCTTTCTGCGCGACACCTGCGGCGTCATCCTGCTCGGGGAGGTCGCCTCCGTGACCGTCGAGCATCCGCTCTACGACCGCCTCCCCGAGACGCCGTACCAGTTCAAGGAGATCCTCGGCGCGATCTGGCGAGAGCCCCTCCAGCCCCGGCTCGCGGCGGGCGAACGGGCCCGGACGCTCGCCTCGCTGCTCCACATCGATCCCCGGGGCCGCGCCTTCACGGCCGAGCTCGTCGCCCGCTCCGGACTGGCTCCCACCGCCTGGCTGACCCGGCTCTTCGGGGCGCTGCTCCCGCCACTGCTGCACTTCCTCTACCGCTACGGCACCGTGTTCTCCCCGCACGGCGAGAACGCCATCGTCGTCTTCGACGAACAGGACGTACCGGTGCGCCTGGCGATCAAGGACTTCGTGGACGATGTGAACATCAGCTCCCGGCCGCTGCCGGAGCACGAGTCGATGCCGCAGGACGTACGCGACATCCTCCTCACGGAGGAGCCCTCCTTCCTCACCCAGTTCATTCACGCCGGACTGTTCATCGGTGTCTTCCGGTTCCTCTCCCCGCTGTGCGAGGAACAGCTCGGAGTTCCGGAGGCCGATTTCTGGTCACTCGTGCGGGCCGAGATCCTGCGGCATCACGCCCGATTTCCCGAGCTCAAGGAGAGGTTCGAGTTGTTCGACATGCTGACACCCCGCATCCAACGTCTCTGTCTGAACCGCAACCGTCTGCATGTGGACGGCTACCGGGACCGTCCCCGTCGCCCGCACGCGGCGATCCACGGGACTGTGCCGAACCCGCTCCACCCCTCCGTCTGAGTCCGGGAGTGATCGCCCTTGTCGGTGGTGCCCCGTAGGGTGGTCGAGCTATGACGAAGCCATCCCTCCCCGAGCTCCTGCACGCCGCCGTGACCGCCGTCGGCGGTACGGAACGGCCTGGCCAGGCCGCCATGGCCGCGGCCGTTGCCGAGGCTGTCGACGACAACGCCCATCTGCTCGTCCAGGCCGGTACCGGCACGGGCAAGTCCCTCGGCTACCTGGTGCCCGCGCTGGCGCACGGGGAGCGCGTCGTGGTGGCCACGGCGACCCTGGCGCTGCAACGCCAGCTCGTGGAGCGCGACCTTCCGCGCACGGTCGACGCCCTGCATCCGCTGCTGCGCAGACGCCCTCAGTTCGCCATGCTCAAGGGCCGGTCGAACTACCTCTGCCTTCACCGGCTCCATGAAGGTGTGCCGCAGGACGAGGAGGAGGGGCTCTTCGACCAGTTCGAGGCCGCGGCCCCGTCGAGCAAGCTCGGTCAGGATCTCCTGCGCCTGCGGGACTGGTCGGACGAGACCGAGAGCGGCGACCGTGACGACCTCACCCCGGGCGTCTCCGACCGTGCCTGGGCGCAGATCTCGGTGTCCTCCCGCGAATGCGTGGGCGCAAGCAAGTGCGCGTACGGCGCGGAGTGCTTCGCGGAGCTGGCCCGTGAGCGGGCCAAGCTCGCCGACGTCGTCGTCACCAACCATGCCCTGCTCGCCATCGACGCCATCGAGGGCGCTCCGGTGCTCCCTCAGCACGAGGTGCTGATCGTCGACGAGGCGCACGAGCTGGTCTCCAGGGTCACCGGAGTCGCCACCGGCGAGCTCACCCCCGGCCAGGTCAACCGCGCCGTACGCCGTGCGGCGAAGCTGGTCAATGAGAAGGCGGCCGACGCCCTGCAGACCGCGTCGGAGGGCTTCGAGCGGGTGATGGAGCTGGCGCTGCCCGGCCGTCTCGAGGAGGTCCCCGAGGACCTCGGCTACGCACTGCTGGCGCTCCGCGACGCCGCGCGTACGGTGATCTCGGCCATCGGCGCCACCCGCGACAAGTCCGTCCAGGACGAGGACGCCGTCCGCAAGCAGGCCCTGGCGTCGGTGGAGACGATTCATGGTGTCGCCGAGCGCATCACCCAGGGCTCGGAGTACGACGTCGTCTGGTACGAACGTCACGACCGTTTCGGCGCGTCCCTGCGGGTCGCCCCGCTCTCCGTCTCCGGACTGCTGCGCGAAAAGCTCTTCGCCGACCGATCCGTCGTCCTCACCTCGGCCACGCTCAAGCTCGGCGGGGATTTCAACGGAGTGGGGGCGTCGCTCGGACTCGCTCCCGAAGGCACCGCAGGCGACGACATTCCGCAGTGGAAGGGGCTCGACGTAGGGTCGCCGTTCGACTACCCGAAGCAGGGCATCCTGTACGTTGCCAGGCATCTGGCCACGCCCGGTCGCGAGGGTTCCCGCACCGACATGCTGGACGAGCTCGCCGAACTGGTGGAAGCGGCGGGCGGGCGCACGCTCGGGCTGTTCTCGTCCATGCGGGCGGCTCAGGCCGCCGCCGAGGAACTGCGCGGCCGGCTCGACAAGCCGATCCTGCTGCAGGGCGAGGAGACCCTCGGAGAGCTGATCAAGAACTTCGCGGCCGATCCCGAGACCTGCCTCTTCGGTACGCTGTCGCTCTGGCAGGGCGTCGATGTGCCCGGGCCCGGTTGCCAGCTGGTGGTCATGGACCGGATTCCGTTCCCACGCCCCGACGACCCGCTGATGAGCGCACGCCAGAAGGCGGTCGAGGAGGCCGGTGGCAATGGGTTCATGGCTGTCGCGGCGACGCACGCCGCGCTGCTGATGGCTCAGGGCGCCGGCCGACTGGTACGGGCCACGGGCGACAAGGGCGTCGTCGCGGTGCTCGATCCCCGGCTGGCGAACGCCCGGTACGGCAGCTACCTGCGAGCCTCGCTGCCCGACTTCTGGTACACCACCGACCGTAACCAGGCGCGCCGCTCACTCGCGGCTATTGACGCGGCGGCCAAGGCCAACGGCCAGTAGCCCGTCCGCCCCGGGATCGGGTGTCCGTGGGCCCGGGGCGGACAATGGCACAAGAAGGGCCCCGGGATCGGCGCAGTGGATCCCGGGGCCCCGGCCGGAGTCGGCGAGCCTTCACACCCGCCGCAACACCGCCACCACCTTGCCGAGGATCGTCGCCTCGTCGCCAGGAATCGGCTGGTACGCGGAGTTGTGCGGAAGCAGCCACACGTGGCCGTCCTCCCGCTTGAAGCGCTTGACCGTGGCCTCGCCGTCCAGCATGGCTGCCACGATGTCGCCGTTCTCCGCGACGGGCTGGCGGCGCACGGTGACCCAGTCGCCGTCGCAGATCGCCGCCTCGATCATCGAATCACCGACGACCTTCAGGACGAACAGCTCACCGTCACCGACCAGCTGGCGGGGCAGCGGGAAGACGTCCTCGACCGATTCCTCGGCGAGGATCGGGCCACCCGCTGCGATCCGGCCGACGAGCGGCACGTACGACGCCGCGGGCTTCCCGGTCGTATCGGTGGGCTGCGAGCTGGGCTGGTCCGAGCCACGGACCTCGTACGCCCGCGGGCGATGGGGGTCGCGACGGAGGAAGCCCTTGCGCTCCAGGGCCATCAGCTGATGGGCGACGGAGGACGTGCTGGACAGGCCCACCGCCTGACCGATCTCCCGCATCGAGGGCGGGTACCCGCGCCGCTGCACGGAATCCCGGATCACCTCGATCACGCGCCGCTGCCGGTCCGTGAGCCCCGAGCTGTCCGCCCGGATTCCTGGAGGTCGGCCGGGCAGCGAGCGCGCTGGGCGCACGGGTTCCGGTCCCTCCGTGTTCGTGACTGAGTCATTCATGGCATGCACCGGCTCGAGTCGGCTCTGGGAGCGGTCCTGGGCAGTGATGGTGGCACTGTCTGCGGTGGTGGTCACGTCGGCCCCTCTCGAATGGTCTCCCTAGCTGGACAACGGTAGTAGCTTTCGAAAGGTTGCGCCAAACACACGTTCGAGTGAAAAACTAATAAAAGTCTGTCGTGTGTTCACTGCTGGGTGTATGCGCGACGACCAAGTGGCTGTGGCCCCGGTCGGGGCCGGTCGGCCCGGGCGGCGATTCGGATCAATACGCTAGCGTCCGCCGCTGCGGCGTCGCCATGCGGGGGCCGTCTTCCGGTCGGCGTCCGGGGTCGACGAGGGGTGTGGTCCGGTTCCGGCGGGGGCGTTGTCGGGGTCCGACAGGCGGGGCCCCGCGATCCTGGCAGCCGCGCGGTTCCCGTAACCTCGTGGTCGGCCGTACGCTGCCTGCTGGCCGCCATCGGCGCGCGACACGCGCTAGGGCCGAATGCGCGACCAAACCCAAGATCTAGTGGTTGGATTGCTCCAGCCGCCCAGAAGTTGTGGTCCCCGGTCCGCCGGGAGTGCGGCCATCGCCTATGCTTGAGACTGCTTCGAGGGGCCCTGGCGGGCCCTGAAGAGGCCATTCAGTCGTGCTGTGAAGGAGGGTTGGGAGCCATGCACTGCCCCTTCTGCAGGCACCCCGACAGCCGGGTCGTCGACAGTCGCACCACCGATGACGGCACGTCGATCCGCCGTCGCCGGCAGTGCCCCGACTGCTCCCGCCGTTTCACGACGGTGGAGACCTGCTCGCTGATGGTGGTCAAGCGCAGCGGTGTGACCGAACCCTTCAGCCGTACCAAGGTCATCTCCGGCGTGCGCAAGGCATGCCAGGGGCGGCCGGTCACCGAGGACGCCCTCGCCAAGCTCGGCCAGCGGGTCGAGGAGGCGGTGCGCGCCACCGGCAGCGCCGAGCTGACCACCCATGACGTGGGTCTGGCCATCCTCGGCCCCCTGCGGGAACTCGACCTCGTCGCGTACCTGCGTTTCGCGTCCGTGTACCGGGCGTTCGACACACTTGAGGACTTCGAGGCCGCCATCGCGGAGCTCCGCGAGCGGCAGCCTCCCGTGGAGGAGCGCGGGACCGGCGAGACCCTTGAGGTCCCCGTGCCCGCCGTCGCCGTCGACTGAGCGACACCGGCCGATCGACGCGGTTCCGTGGATCGGCGGCAGGCGGCTGTATAGACCTGCTCCGGGTGCTGTGCGCGGCACACGGAGCATCAGAGACAGACTGTGCCCCGGGAAGTTCTGGGCACTTCAGGGCGTTTTTGCCCACATATGGGAGGCGGCATGACAGAGACGGCGAGCGGCCCGGCACGAGGTTCCCGAGCCAAGGGATCCAAGTCGAGCAAGGGTCTGCGTATCGAGCGCATCCACACCACTCCCGGCGTGCATCCGTACGACGAGGTGACGTGGGCGCGCCGTGACGTCGTCATGACCAACTGGCGCGACGGTTCGATCAACTTCGAACAGCGTGGCGTCGAGTTCCCCGACTTCTGGTCGGTGAACGCGGTCAACATCGTCACCAGCAAGTACTTCCGCGGGGCTGTCGGCACTCCGCAGCGCGAGACCGGTCTGCGACAGCTCATCGACCGGATCGTGAAGACGTACCGCAAGGCCGGCGAGGACCACGGCTACTTCGCCTCTCCCGCGGACGCCGAGATCTTCGAGCACGAGTTGGCGTACGCCCTCCTGCACCAGATCTTCAGCTTCAACTCGCCGGTCTGGTTCAACGTCGGTACGCCCCAGCCGCAGCAGGTCTCGGCCTGCTTCATCCTGGCCGTCGACGACTCCATGGAGTCGATCCTCGACTGGTACAAGGAAGAGGGCATGATCTTCAAGGGCGGCTCCGGCGCCGGCCTGAACCTCTCCCGTATCCGCTCCTCCAAGGAGCTGCTGTCCTCCGGCGGCAACGCCTCCGGACCGGTCTCCTTCATGCGCGGCGCCGACGCCTCCGCCGGAACGATCAAGTCCGGCGGCGCCACCCGACGCGCGGCCAAGATGGTCATTCTCGATGTCGACCACCCCGACATCGAGAACTTCATCGAGACCAAGGTGAAGGAAGAAGAGAAGATCCGCGCCCTGCGCGACGCGGGCTTCGACATGGACCTGGGCGGCGACGACATCGCGTCCGTCCAGTACCAGAACGCCAACAACTCGGTCCGTGTGAACGACGAGTTCATGAAGGCCGTCGAGTCCGGCGGCAAGTTCGGGCTGCGTGCCCGGATGACCGGTGACGTCATCGAAGAGGTCGAGGCGAAGTCCCTCTTCCGCAAGATGGCCGAGGCCGCCTGGGCCTGCGCCGACCCGGGCATCCAGTACGACGACACGATCAACCAGTGGCACACCTGCCCGGAGTCCGGCCGGATCAACGGCTCGAACCCGTGCAGCGAGTACATGCACCTGGACAACACCTCGTGCAACCTGGCCTCGCTGAACCTGATGAAGTTCCTCAAGGACGACGGCAAGGGCAACCAGTCCTTCGAGTCCGAGCGCTTCGCCAAGGTGGTCGAGCTGGTCATCACCGCGATGGACATCTCCATCTGCTTCGCCGACTTCCCGACGCAGAAGATCGGCGAGAACACCCGCGCCTTCCGCCAGCTGGGCATCGGTTACGCCAACCTCGGCGCCCTGCTGATGGCGACCGGCCACGCGTACGACAGCGACGGCGGCCGCGCCCTCGCCGGTGCCATCACCTCGCTGATGACCGGCACCTCGTACAAGCGCTCCGCGGAGCTCGCGGCGGTCGTCGGCCCGTACGACGGCTACGCCCGCAACGCCGAGCCGCACCAGCGCGTCATGAAGCAGCACGCCGATGCGAACGCCGCAGCCGTCCACATGGACGACCTGGACAACTCGATCTGGGCCGCCGCGACGGAGGCCTGGCAGGACGTCATCCGTCTCGGCGCGAAGAACGGTTTCCGCAACGCGCAGGCCTCGGTCATCGCACCCACTGGCACCATCGGTCTCGCGATGTCCTGCGACACCACCGGCCTCGAGCCCGACCTCGCCCTGGTCAAGTTCAAGAAGCTGGTCGGCGGCGGCTCGATGCAGATCGTCAACGGCACCGTCCCGCAGGCCCTGCGCCGCCTGGGCTACCAGGAGGAGCAGATCGAGGCGATCGTCGCCCACATCGCCGAGCACGGCAATGTGATCGACGCCCCCGGTCTCAAGACCGAGCACTACGAGGTCTTCGACTGCGCGATGGGCGAGCGTTCCATCTCCGCGATGGGCCACGTGCGCATGATGGCCGCCATCCAGCCGTGGATCTCCGGCGCGCTCTCCAAGACGGTCAACCTGCCGGAGACGGCCACCGTCGAGGACGTCGAAGAGGTCTACTTCGAGGCGTGGAAGATGGGCGTCAAGGCGCTCGCGATCTACCGCGACAACTGCAAGGTCGGCCAGCCGCTCTCCGCGAAGACCAAGGAGAAGGAAAAGTCCGCAACGGATGCGGTCACGGCCAAGGCCGAGGAGACCATCCGGAGCGCGGTCGAGAAGGTCGTCGAGTACCGCCCGGTCCGCAAGCGCCTTCCCAAGGGCCGTCCCGGCATCACCACCTCCTTCACGGTGGGCGGCGCCGAGGGCTACATGACCGCCAATTCCTACCCGGACGATGGTCTCGGCGAGGTCTTCCTGAAGATGTCCAAGCAGGGCTCCACCCTCGCGGGCATGATGGACGCCTTCTCCATCGCCGTCTCGGTCGGTCTGCAGTACGGCGTCCCGCTGGAGACATACGTCTCGAAGTTCACCAACATGCGCTTCGAGCCGGCCGGTATGACGGACGACCCGGACGTGCGGATGGCGCAGTCGATCGTCGACTACATCTTCCGCCGCCTCGCGCTGGACTTCCTGCCCTTCGAGACCCGCTCGGCACTCGGCATCCACTCGGCCGAGGAGCGTCAGCGTCACCTCGACACCGGTTCGTACGAGCCCTCCTTGGAGGACGACGAGCTGGACGTCGAAGCCCTGGCACAGTCCGCCCCGGTGCGGACGGAGCCCCTGAAGGCGGTGGCCCCTGTGCAGGAGGCCGTGAAGCCGGCGCCGAAGACGGCACACACCTCGGCGGAGCTCGTCGAGATGCAGCTGGGCATCAGCGCGGACGCACCGCTCTGCTTCTCCTGCGGTACGAAGATGCAGCGCGCCGGGTCCTGCTACATCTGCGAGGGCTGCGGCTCGACCAGCGGTTGCAGCTGAAAATGAGCGGAACTGCGTCTGATGCAACATTGAGCATCTGCCGCTGAGGACGCTGAGCTCCACTCGAGAGAGGGTGCCGACCATCGGTCGGCGCCCTCTCTCGCGTCCTGGATCTGCGGAGACGAAGGACGTCGCGTAGGCGATGCATCAACGTCGCGTTCAACGCCTCGTGACGAGAGCAGCTGATCCACCAGGTTCTGCGTCCTGCCGGCCTCTGGCGTCGTGCGTCCCGATGCGGCTCCAGCCGTGTTCGAGACGGTGTTGGACGGCTGGGCCATGCAGCCGCGGACCCGGTTCCGCAGGGCGCAGACGATCCAGTCCGGTATCGATCTCGTACGGCGCTTCATCGATCCCATACGGTGCTTCGCGGTCTTCGCCAACGAGTACCCGTGGCAGTGGCAGGCCGCAGAGGTCGAGGCGTTCATCGACCACCTGCGGTCGGGACAGCGCCCCGCCGTGGTCTCGGCCGTCCGGGCAGGACTCCGGCACTGCCAACCAGCTTCGCCTCCGCGACTTCCTGCGTCGGGCCGATAGCCGGTGCCTCGCTCCGAAACCCCACGTTCCGTGGCTCGGCAGCCAGGAGGGTCCCGAAGGCGAAGTGGCCTGAGGACCTCGGGAAGCGTTCCCCGTGGGGGCAATTCGAAGGCGGCCATGGTTCACGGCTGCATAGGCTCCCGACATGCCAAGTTCGGAACTTCAGCGGATCAACGCCTTCCTGTCCGCCTTCGCCCGCCGCCAGGCCGCGCGCATCGTCGACCTTCCTGGCGGGTTCGCTGTATATGACGACGCCTTCGCCCATTCCCGCGCGAACAACCAGGTCGTCATCGACACCGCCGTCGACTCCGAAGCACTGCCTGCCATCGCGGAGCAGGCACTGGGACATCTGCCGCACCGAATGATCTCCGTCCTTGACGACGAAGTCGGAATGGCGTGCGCAGAACCGCTGATCCGGGCCGGCTACACCCACTGCACCCACCTGGTCATGCTGCACGCAGGCCCGGTGCCGACCGGCAGACCCGCGGAGGAGATGGACCTCGACGCGATACGTACCCCACTCACCCGGCGATGGCGGGGCTTCCTTCCGAACGTCGACGACGAGGTCATACGCCACCTCGTCGACCGACGCGAGGTTCGCCGGCGCGGGGCCGATGTCGTTCACTTCATCGGTGCCCGCACGGAGGAGGGCGAGGTCGCTTCATGGGCCGACCTCTATCTGGACCCGGCAACCGGCACGGCCCAGATCGAGGACCTGATCACCTCGGAGGCCCACCTCAGGCGCGGCTACGCCGACGCCGTCGTGACCACCGCCCTGCGCCTGGCCGCCGATGCGGACTGCGGCATCCGGTTTCTTACCGCCGATGCGGCGGACTGGCCGCGCCACTGGTACGAGCGCCGCGGCTTCTCCGTCATCGGCCACTCGCACTGTTTCGAACGCGGCTGATTGCGAGACACTCGATTCCGTGCCTCGCCGTCGATGGCTTGTACGGAGGGGATCGACCGACGGCCGGTCCCCTCCGTCGTGCAGCAGCGGCCGGGACCGGGACCGTTCGGCCGGATGCGGTGCGGACCGTGTCCCGTGAGGCGTCAGGCTCCGGGCGTACGGCTTCCCATCATTCCGGCGAACGAATCGGGGTCGCCGTCGAAGCCCCGGACCGTGGCGTGGAACTCCCAGACACCGGAGGCGCTCCGGGCGAACTCCGCGACGGTTGCCGCGGTGGCGGTGCCGACCGCGGAGAAGTCGTCCTCCGCCAGATTCGTGTAGCCCTCCCGGACCTGTACGCCGGTATTCGCTATCTCGGCGAATGTCTTGTGGCCGTCGCGCTGCTGAATGGCGACTCCGACGACGACCCGGGTGAACGCGGTCGACAACCGGCCCAGTTCCAGCGTCATCACCTCGTCGAAACCGAATCCCTGGCCGGTCCTGCTGTCGCGGTTGAGGGTGATGGTGCCGTCCGGCGAGCGGCTGTCGAAGTGCACGAGGTACGCGGGACTGCCGTACGGCGCATCCGCGAGGTAGGTCGCCGCGATGATGTCGAGGTCATGGGCCGGGGCACCCGGAGGACTGGGATCCCATTTGAGCCTGACTTCGACCCTCTCGATGTCCTTGTTGGGCGTGCTCATCGGACTTCCCTCCTTGGTTCGCCGTTGGGTCGTCGGACCGTTCATACGACCCGATCATGTCCGTAACGGATTGTGGATCCAACCGGCTTGGCCGGCAGGGACGGAATCGGGCCACTGTGTCGATCGACGGCTCGACGGCTCGACGGTTCGGCGTTCGTCGGTTCGCTGGTTCAGTGCGGAATGCGGCGAGGCGGTCTCTGCCGGACCTCCTCGCGGAAGTTTTCGATGGCGCTGCTGACCTGACGGATGAGATGGGTGTGCTCGATGCGGTCGAGGTAGAGGCAGTTGCGGGCCACTCCGTCCAGTTCGAAGGCGAAGCAGAGCGTCATCAGAGGGTTGATGAAGAGTTCGCTGCCACGGGTGCGCGAGGTGAACTGTACGTCCCCGAAGGCCCCTTGGATGGCGGCGGCAATCGATCCGTTGACGATGCTGGGGTGGTCGGGGGTGTGGTGGTGCGCGTGCGCCACCGCGTCGACGAAGAGGGCTCCTTCGCGAGAATTTCGGGATACGGAGAACGCGCCGAGGCATGAACCGTCGCGTTCGAGAGCGGCGATGTTCTCCAGCACGAGGCCGTGACTCACCCCGTGATACGCATCGACGCCGAAGCCGATGGACACAACCAGGCGCTCCGGTACGTCGATTGCGACGAGCGCCGCGACGCTGGCCAGATCCTCCTCCGGCGTGCCGAGGCCGGATTCGTCACCGTGCATCAGGATGTCCGTCCCGCCGTCGACCAGGACGACCGCATCGATGTCGTGCTTCTCGATCAACGCCCGGTAGGCAGCTCGCAGCGGTTGCACGCCCACTCGGGAGAAGGCATGCACATTGCTCGGGTAGCCGTGCAGGGCGAGCCACTGGGCGAGAGTGCGTTCCGGGAAGTAGTCCTGGTGGAGGGCCGTTTCGGGGGTGACGACGGCGACGTCCGGCGCGAGCCAGGCCTCGAGGGGCAGTCCTTCGAGAGCGCTGAAAGACAGATTGGCGAGTTGGACCTGCTTGCCCTGGTGGAACAGGGAGAGTGCGATCGGGAGTCCCGCATAGATGTCGAACCCGCCCCCGGCCCCGGTGACGAGGACGCGTTGCGCGGATTCGAGCCGGGAGAACAGGGGGTTGGTGTGCAGCGAGGCCATGGAGATCATTCTGCGTTTCTCGGCGATCGCTTCGGGTGTACTCCATCAGAGCGTGACCCGCGCCATGTTCCGCACCGTACGATGGCGCGGTGCTGGTCAAGTGGATTCGTTGCACCGTGGTGGACCGTCGAGGTTTTGAACGGGGACAGCGAAAGTGGGCGGGGCTGCTGGGTGAGCCGGGATTCAGGGGACAGGGCGGTGGGTGGAGCCGAGGGCGTCCGGAAGTGGCGCATGTCTTCGCCTTCTGGGAGAACCGCGTCTTCTACGACTCGTTCATGGCGCGTGCCCACGACGGGCTGGCTGCCGCGCAGTCCGGCACGTACAGCAGCATCCAGGTCAAGCTGTTCGAGTACCGCTTCGATGTGAAGACCGGCTTCGAGCCGCGCTTCACCGATGCGGATGTCGTCAGGGTGGCGCACAGCAAGGTGCACGAGGACCGGGTCGAGCATTTCGCATTGATGCAGGAGAGGGTGTGGAACCCGGCGATGGCCGGCTCTCCGGGGATGCTGCGGGGGGTGTTCGGGGAGGCGCCGGGGCACGAGTTTCTTGTGTTGTCCATGTGGCAGTCGAGCGCTGAGCGCGGCAAGTACCGGGCGGGGAGCATCGAGCGGCTGACGCAACGGGCGCAGACCGAGGACGATGTGGCGGCCGTGGCGGGAGACGTGGTGCAGCTCGAGCCGTCCTGGACGGTGTGATCGGCCGGCCGGCCGGATGGGTGCGGGGGCGGCCGGGCGGGGCAGGCGGTCGGCCGATCCGGGTTCGATCGGATGACCGGCGCGGTCGCGGCTGTGCACGTGGGCGATCGGGCCGCTGATCAGGTGGGTTCGGCCGAGGCCGAGGTGGGCGGGGTGTTGAAGACGCCCGCTCGGGCAGCGGCCAGCGCCGCTTCTGCGGCCTGGTCGGCCAGCCTCTCGTCGATGGGTTCACGGGTGATGAACAGCCTGAAGAACAAGGGTGAGGTCACTGCCCTGACCAGCGCTCCTGTGTCCGTGTGCCCGTCCAGTTCGTCGCGCGCGACAGCACGCGCGACGATGACCTCGCAGCGGGCGAACCGCTCGGCGTAGAAGTCGCGCAGCGCCTCGGCGGCGCGTCGGGACTGGAAGGCCGCGGCGATGAACGCGGTTGGCGCGGCCGCTGCGGCGGGGTCGGTGAAGGCGGCGGCCGTCGTGTGCGCCAGGGCACGCAGATCTCCCTCCAGGGTTCCGGTGTCGGGCGGTGTCCAGCTGTCCTCGCCGGCCAGATCCAGGGCATCCACGACCAGTCCTTCGAGGTTTCCCCAGCGGCGATAGAGGGTCGTCTTGTGGATGCCGGAATGCTCGGCGACGTATTCGACGGAGAGGCCCGGGTAGCCGTGCTCGACGAGCCCGCTGAGGACGGCATCGCGGACCGCCGCGCGGGTGCGAGCGGTGCGACCTCCGGGGCGACGGCTGCCAGGAGCGAGCGGGGCTGCCGGAACGGCGGACTCCGGGGCGGCTTTACGTTCAGTCAATTGCTACTCCTGTTGCGTTAGTGCACTTCAGTGTGTCACACTCATGCCTCTAATACGACAGTGGTTGCTTTAAGGTTAGTCGCCGGGCGGCTCGGGACTGTTTCCCGCAGTTCCCCGCTGTCGCTGCTGTTTCCGCTGCCTGTTGGCCGTCCGAGTTCGGAGGTGCCCTTGCCTACGCAGATCTCACTGCGCGATGTCACCGTGACGCGCGGTGAAAGGCTGCTGCTCGATGATGTCTCACTGACGGTGCGCCCAGGTGAGCGGATCGGCATCGTGGGAGAGAACGGCGCGGGGAAGACGACCCTGCTCGGCCTGCTCGCCGGCCTGGAACGGCCGGATTCCGGTGAGGCGTTCATGGCGGCCGACGGGGGTGCGGGGCTGCTGGCGCAGACGCCAAGACTGCCGCCGGACAGCACGGTCCAGGACGTGATCGACGACGCCCTTGCGGAACTGCGCACCATGGAGCAGAAGTTGCGGGAGGTCGAAGCGGAACTCGGTACGGCCGGTCACGCCGCTCTTGCCGCCTACGGAGACCTGCTCACGGCCTTCGAACTTCGCGGGGGATACGAAGCGGACGCGCGTGTCGACAAAGCGATGCACGGCCTCGGTCTGGCACGCATCGGCCCGGCCCGGCGGCTCGGCAGTCTCTCCGGCGGCGAGCAGGCACGGCTCGGCATCGCCTGCCTGATCGCGGCGTCCCCCGAGGTGATGCTGCTCGACGAACCCACCAATCACCTGGACGGAGCCGCTCTCGACTGGCTGGAGGGCGCACTGCTGTCCCATCCCGGCACGGTGATCGCCGTGTCCCATGACCGGATCTTCCTTGAGCGCGTGACCACAGCGGTGCTGGAGGTCGACTCCGACCGCCGGACCGTCGTGCGCTACGGCGGTGGATACGAGGGTTTCCGGACCGAACAGACCGCCGCACGGCGACGCTGGGAGCAGTCCTACGCGCAGTGGTGCGAGGAGACGGCGCACCTGGAGGAGTACACATCGACCACCGCTCACGATGTCGCGGTCGGCCGCGACATCAAGGACAACAACAAGATGGCGTACGACCGGGCCGCAGGCCGGGTCCAGGCCTCGGTGTCCGGGCGGATCCGCAATGCCCGCAAGCGTCTGGAGCGACTGAGGGAGGAGCCCGTCCCCAGGCCCCCGGACCCGCTGCGCTTCACCGCTCGGCCCACGGCAGGTGCGACCGAAGGGGTGCTGGTGTCCCTGACGGGTGTACGGGTGGGTGATCGGCTCGCTGTCGACCGGCTCTCCGTGGCGGCGGGCGACAGACTGCTGATTCACGGTGGCAACGGAGCGGGGAAATCGACTCTGCTCCGCGTCATGGCGGGGGTGCTCGAACCGGACGCGGGCCGCGTGATCCGGCGGGGCGGAATCGGCTACCTCGCGCAGGAGATACCGGCGCACCGACCCGCGGAGCGGGTGCTCGCGACATTCGGCCGGGGACTGCCGCTCACCGATGGCGAACAGGCGGAACTGCTTCTCTCGTACGGACTGTTCCGGTCCCGGGATCTCCAGGTGCCGGTCGGATCGCTGTCCGCGGGACAGCGCAGACGTCTCGCCCTTGCCCGCCTGCTGGCCAGACCCGCGGACCTGCTGCTGCTCGACGAGCCAGCGAATCACCTGGCTCTCGGACTGGTGCAGGAACTGGAAGAGGCGCTGGCCCACTGGCAGGGCGCGCTGGTGGTGGTCTCCCACGACAGGGCGCTGCGCCGCCGCTTCACGGGCGACATCCGTCGGATGGAGTCCGGACAATTGCTCGAATGAGCCGCAGTCGATCTAGGCTCGGTACATGGCACGACCGCAACGCATTGTCCTCGTCCGGCACGGGGAGTCCGAGGGCAACGCCGATGACTCGGTGTACGAGCGTGAGCCCGACCACGCGCTGAGGCTCACCGCGACAGGGCTGCGGCAGGCCAGGGAGACGGGCGTGCGGCTGCGCGAGCTGTTCGACGGCGAACGGGTCAGCGTGTACATCTCGCCCTACCGCCGCACGCACGAGACCTTCCGGTCCTTCGGGCTGGACCTCGAGCGGGTGCGGGTGAGGGAGGAGCCGCGGCTGCGGGAACAGGACTGGGGGAACTGGCAGGACCGGGAGGACGTGAGGCTGCAGAAGGCGTACCGGGATGCTTACGGGCACTTCTTCTACCGCTTCGCGCAAGGCGAGTCCGGGGCCGATGTGTACGACAGGGTCGGGGCCTTTCTGGAGAGTCTGTACCGGAGCTTCGAAGCCCCTGACCACCCGCCGAATGTTCTGCTGGTCACGCACGGGCTGACTATGCGTTTGTTCTGCATGCGCTGGTTCCACTGGTCGGTGGCCGAGTTCGAATCGCTGTCCAATCCGGGCAACGGCGAGACCAGGGCACTGATACTCGGAGCGGACGGGCGCTACACCCTTGACCGACCGTTCGAACGCTGGCGCACCCCTGAGCCGTACGGCATCACCGGATAGAGTGGAAGGGCGATGACAACCGCTGACTCTGCCTCCGAGCAACGTCTCGAGCGCGCCCTGGCCAGCCTGCGTGGACTGGCTGTGGGAGACGCCCTGGGTTCCCAGTTTTTTGTGCCGGCCAACTATCCGCTACTGAAGCAGCGCGGACTCCCACCGGGCCCCTGGCAGTGGACGGACGACACCGAGATGGCCTCCTCGGTGCTGGCCGTGCTGGTGAGGCACGAGCGAATCGATCAGGACGCGCTCGCTCATTCCTTCGCCGACCACCACGACTTCGACCGCGGATACGGCCCCGCCGTGAACCGGCTGCTCCGGCTGGTGCGGGAAGGCGGCGACTGGCGGGAGCTGGCGTCCGCGCTGTTCAACGGACAGGGCTCCTGGGGCAACGGCTCGGCGATGCGCATCGCGCCACTCGGTGCCTGGTACGCGGACGACCCGGAGCAGGCCACACACCAGGCCGAGATCTCCTCATACACCACGCATCAGCATCGCGAGGCAGTCGTGGGCGCGATGGCTGTTGCGGCCGCTGCCTCGCTGGCGGCGGCGCCCGCGGGACCGCCCACCCCGACAGAACTTCTCGACGGTGTGATCGGGCTCGTACCGCGCAGCGCGGTCGGCGCCGGGCTGCGCCGGGCACGCGACATGCTCGACTACGGCGATGCCGGCACGGTCGCCGCGGTCCTCGGCAACGGCCGACGCACCAGTGCACACGACACCGTTCCGTTCGCCCTCTGGTCGGCAGCGCGAAGTCTCGGCGATTTCGAGCAGGCCTTCTGGGTGACGGCCCAAGCCGGCGGTGATGTCGACACGACCTGCGCGATCGTCGGCGGGATCATCGCGGCGGGCAAGTCGGGCGCACCGCCTCCCGACTGGGCGGCACAGACGGAGGAACTGCCGGACTGGCTCCCGCGGTAGGGCGAAGGGCGACGTCGGCGGTGCCGACGACGATGACGCGGTGCGTGGATCGGACCGCGCGACTGTCACGGTACTGCCACAGCCCTTCCTCGCACTGCCGGTAACCGTGAGGGGAAGTTACCCTTTCGGCCACGCAGCCCTCGGTGATCACCCTGACGGGCGCGCACCGAAATGAGACGCCGGGGTGCCCCCGTGCTGCCCAGTGGCGGTGCGTGCAGACCCCGGTGGGGGAGGGGTCCCATGTCCGATCACACGTCAGAAACACCTCGGCCGGAAGATGCCCCCGAGGGACCCGAGCGGTCTGACGGGTCCGAGCTGTCGGAGCGAGCCGGGAGATCCGCGACGGCCGCGATGCCGAAGGCTCCGATGCCGGAGCCGCGCGGCACAGCCGCCGAGCCGCCGAAGGTGCCGGCCTACGCGCAACAGGATGGACAACAGCGCCCGCCCAACCCGTGGCAGCAGGGCAGACCTCAGGCCTCGGCGGTCTCGCGACTGCGCCCGGCCAAGCCCGCCGCCATCCGGAGCACGACACTCTGTTCCGTCCTGGCCACCGCGATACTGAGCGCCCTTCTGTTGGGTGACGGCCTCGGCCCGAACCTCCTGATGGTCGCGGTTCCCGCAGCACTCGCGGCTTACTTCGCCGCACGGGCGGCCGGTCGCCGGCTCCGTCCATGGACGGCTGTCTGGGCGGTCGGCGGCCTTGCGCTCCTCGGCGTCCCTGCCCTTCGGGACGCCGGATGGCCCACCTTCCTGGCCGTCGTATCGGCTGTGGCGCTGGGCTCACTCGCCCTGCACGGCAGTCGCAGCTGGCTCGGGGTGTTCCTCGGCTCACTGGGCCTGTTCAGCTCCATCGCCGGCAGCCTGGCCTGGGGCGGGCAAGGAGTGCGCGAACGGATGGCAGGCTCCCGGGGCCGGCTCGGAGTCGTATTCCGCACCACTGGTGTGGCGGTCGTCCTGCTCATCGTGTTCGGGGCTCTGTTCGCAAGCGCCGATGCCGCCTTCGCCGACGTGCTCGGCAACCTGATCCCGGATGTGTCGGTGGGCGACAGCCCCTGGCGGTTGTTCCTCTTCGTGATCGGCCTGGTCGGTGCGCTCGCCGCCGCGTACAGCGCAGCCGCACCGGTGCGGTGGGACGGCATCACCGTTCGTCCGGGAAAGGCTCGCGGACGGCTGGAATGGGCCCTTCCGCTCATCGTGCTGAATCTGCTGTTCGCCGTCTTCATCGCCATCCAGCTCACCGTGCTGGTCGGCGGATACGACAAGGTGATGGCCGAAACCGATCTGAGCTACTCCCAATACGCCCGTCAGGGTTTCTGGCAGCTTCTCTGGGCCACGCTCCTCACGCTGCTGGTGATCGCGATCGCTCTGCGCTGGGCTCCTCGCGGACGGGGCAGCGACCGCGCTCTCGTACGGAGCGTGCTCGGCACGCTGTGCCTGCTCACCCTCGTAGTCGTGGCGTCCGCACTCAGGCGTATGGACCTGTACGTCGATGCGTACGGTTTGACACGGCTGCGTATATCCGTGGCTGCGATGGAACTCTGGCTCGGCGTGGTTCTCGTCCTGATCATGGCGGCCGGCGTGTTCGGTGCCCGCCTGCTGCCGCGCGCCGTCGCCGCCAGCGCAGCCGTCGCCGTCCTCGCGTTCGGACTGGTCTCGCCCGACGGCCTGATCGCGGAGCAGAACGTCCAGCGGTACCGCAACGACCACTCGATAGACATCGACTACCTCCGGGGCCTCTCGGCCGACGCCGTACCGGCCCTGGACACGCTGCCCGAACCACTGCGCTCCTGCGCCCTCAAGGACATTGAACGGGCGCTGCGATCCTCGGACACCCCGTGGTACGCCACGAGCTGGGGCGAGGCGCGGGCCCGGGACATTTTGAGAAAGCGGAGTTCGAACAACCCGGCACAGAGCTGCGAAGCTTCGCGTACGAGCGGCGGTGGCAGCGACCGCGGCGGTGACGAAGACGACCCCTACGACCCCTACGACCCGTACTGAGGTGGGCCGGGCCGGACGGATCTGGCCCGACAGGTCCAGGCAGCGCACCGTTCCGCGCCGCGTTCCGTGCTTCACGAATGTGACGCAGGCACCCGGGGAGCACCTCCAGTCCGTGATCCTCAGTGGAGTTCTCCCGGCTTCGGTACAAGCGTTCGCGACCGCCGAGTGCGTACATATGACTCGCTTGGTGCGTGTACCGGAGCAAACCGAACAACGAGGGCCACGACCGTGCCGCAAACCATTGCGCGGCCCGGCGTGCGGCCGGGTCGGCCGACGGGCGCCCCGGGGTGTTGTCGGCGTACCCATCGGCGTACGCTGACAGGCGCCATGCCGTACGAACCACCCACGCACACCGTCGAGCGCTCACTGCGCGCGACCACTGGTGCCAAGACCGTCGCCGGTGTCGACGAGGTCGGACGCGGAGCGTGGGCGGGACCGGTCACTGTGTGTGCAGCCGTCACCGGCCTTCGCAGACCTCCCGCCGGACTCACCGACTCCAAGCTGATCAGCCCCAAGCGCCGTGCGGAGCTGGCCCCGTTGCTGGAGCGCTGGGTCACCGCGTTCGCTCTGGGAGATGCTTCTCCGCAGGAGATCGACGACCTGGGCATGACAGCTGCACTCCGCCTCGCCGCCGTGCGCGCCCTCGAAGCCCTGCCGGTCCGACCCGACGCGGTGATACTCGACGGCAAACACGACTACCTGGGAGAGCCCTGGCGGGTCCGCACTGTGATCAAGGGCGACCAGTCCTGTATCGCGGTCGCGGCAGCTTCGGTGATCGCGAAGGTTCGGCGGGACACGATGATGGCCGAACTGGGATCGGCTTCCGGCGAGTACGCCGCCTTCGCCTTCGACGCCAACGCCGGCTACCCGTCGCCCGTGCACCGGGCCGCGCTGGAGGAGTGGGGGCCCACACCCCTGCACCGCCTTTCGTGGTCCTACCTCGACGCGCTGCCCAGGTGGCAGCACCTCAAGAAGGTCCGCTTCTCCGCCGAGGCGGCTGCACTGGAAAGCGGGGGCCAACTCGGCTTCGACTTCTGATCGCGCACATGTACCCACCCGCTGATGCCTTGCGCGTCAGCGTTTGATAGACAACCACCCATGCCTCTCACCCCCGAGGAGCCTCAGATTCACGAGAGCGCCCAGGGTCCCCGCGTCACTCCGGCCACAGGCCGCACCGCGTCGACCCCTCGTCCTGTACCCGGTCCGCGTTCAGCGGCCATGCCGCGCCCGGGTCGCCCGGGACCCGGCCCCGCGAGGCCCGCGCCCCTGGCGCAGCGCCCGCACTCCGCCGCCGGCCAGCCGAAGGCGGCACGGTCGGAGAATCGTTCCGCACCCCAGATCCAGCTGATCCCCGCCTCGGCCGCCGGCGCGCTCGACGCCGCCGACGAAGCGGTGGATCTGCTGCTCGACTCCGGGCGCGCGCCGGGCGACATCCTGGTGCTCACCACCGGAGAACAGCACCCGTGGGCTGCGCACGAACTCACCTTCGGTGAGGCCGCCTACTGGGCGCAGCACGAAGCCGGCGACGATGTCTTCTTCGCCGGTGCCGCGGCCACGGACCGGCTCAAGCCCCGACCTGTAGTGGTCGTCGCTGTCAACGGCGACGGCGGTGACGCCGTTACCGGTGTGCTGTCCGGTGCCCGTGAACGAGCAGGTGCCCTGCTGATCGTGTGCGGGGACCCGCAGCGGATCAACGCAGAGCTCGGCGCCGGCGTCTGATCCGTAGGGGACAGAGGACCGTGGTGACCCGGCTGCCCGAGAGGGCGGCCGGGCCCGCGACCGCGGATCAGCGTGCTGCGGTGCGCCGCAGCGTCTGAACCGCACCGCCGCCGGTGCGCAGCGGGACCGGATCAGGGTCCAGCGACGTTTCGGCGAGCGCGGACGGCTGCGATGTGGAGTTGGGCCGACGCCCGCCCCGGCCCTCGCCCAACACCTGCCAGCCGCCGTGGGTCAGCGTGATGTACGCACCGCACCGCAGGCCGTGCAGTGTGCACGCGTCCCGCAGACCCCACATCCACGCCCCGTCCTCCTCCGTCCAACGCTCGTCGCCCTCACGGCAGTAGAGCAGTACGGCGGTGCGGACAGGTGTGCGGCGGCGAAGGTCGTGCGGAATCACCCGGCGTATGTGCGCCAGCAGCGCGTTGCGAAACTCCCAGCCGTCCGCGGTTATGGAGCGGCGGGCGAACGAGGCGCTGGCCGTGAGGCGTTCCTCATGGTCGAGTACGGCGACTACAGCGGTTTCCGGTGCGGGCCGGTGCCGGGCGTGCAAGCCGCTGACCACCTCGCGGGGGTTGCGCAGCAACGGTATGCCCGCTTCTGCCCACTCGGCCGGTTCGAGCATCCTGGCAAGGCGGTTGGCGGAGTCGGCGGATACCGAAGACGCCGATATCGAAGTGGCTGCGGACGGAGCGAATCCGAAGGTCACGGTCCTCCCTTCGCATACGCGCCCATGGTGCGGGCAGGGTCGAGTGAGGGCGCACCGCGGCACAGCCCTTCAGGGCCGCGAAAGGGCCGTGCGGGGAGCGAGTCCAATTCTTCCTGGCGTATCGGCGGGCGGCAACGAGCAAATGGCGCAGCTGACGGGAATCAGCCGGAATGACTCTGATATCCCTGCCCACGCCGTGCCCGGATGACGCCTCCCGTCACCCTTGAACGGCGAGGACCAGCGGAAACACCCCCTGTGCCCCGGCCCGTCGCAGCAGTCGCGCCGCCACGGCCAGTGTCCAGCCGGTGTCCGAGAGATCGTCCACGAGCAGTACGGGACCGCTCGCCGTGGCCAGGGCGTCGGCCAGCTCGGGTTCCACGACCAACGACTCGTGCAAAGCCCGAACCCGCTGTGCGCTATTGGTCTGCGAGACCCGCACACCATCGGCCTCCGGCGCATAGGTGACACTGCCCAGCAGAGGCATCCGGCCGACCTCGGCGATGCGGCTGCCGAGCGACTGGATGAGCTGCGGCTTGCTGTGTGAGGCGACGGTGACCACTCCGACCGGTCGGGGTGCGGCGTCCTCACCCCGGGAGGCCCAGCCCCCGGGACCCTTGGCCCAGTCGGCCAGCACACTCACGACCGCGTTCGTCACGTCGTCCGGAACGGGGGCATCTGCCGTCTGCGCCGCCAGCATCGGACGCAGCCGGTTGCCCCAGCCGATGTCGGAGAGCCGACCCAGCGCACGGCCGGGGAACGACAGCTCTCCCGCAGGAATACGGCCCTTGAGATCGACACCCACAGCGGCGAGACCGGTCGGCCACATCTTGCGGGGCTCCACCTCCACGCCGGGCCTGGCGAGTTCGCCCCGGGCGCCGTCCAGTGCCGCACCCGAGACGCGGTCGTCGAAACGGGCTCCCGCGCAGTTGTCACAACGTCCGCATGCGGTTGCATTCTCGTCGTCCAGCTGGCGGCGCAGGAACTCCATCCGGCAGCCGGTCGTCGTCGCGTATTCGCGCATCGCCTGCTGCTCGGAGGCCCGTTGGCGGGCCACCCAGGCATAGCGCTCGGAGTCGTACACCCAGGGCTCACCCGTGGCGATCCAGCCGCCCTTCACCCGCCTGACGGCGCCATCGACGTCGAGCACCTTGAGCATGGTCTCCAGCCGGGTGCGTCTCAGGTCGACCAAGGGCTCCAGAGCCGGCAGCGAAAGCGGACGGCCCGCCCGGGCAAGAGCATCGATCGTCCGCCGGACCTGCTCCTCCGGAGGGAAGGCAACCGATGCGAAGTACTGCCAGATCGCCTCGTCCTCCCTGCCCGGGAGCAGCAGCACCTCCGCATGCTCGACGCCGCGGCCCGCGCGCCCCACCTGTTGGTAGTAGGCGATGGGGGAGGAGGGGGAGCCGAGATGAACGACGAAACCCAGGTCGGGCTTGTCGAATCCCATGCCCAGCGCGGACGTTGCCACCAGGGCCTTGACGTGATTGGCAAGGAGGTCGTCCTCAGCCTGCTGGCGGTCGGCGTTCTCGGTGCGGCCGGTGTAGGACGCCACCGTGTGCCCGCACTGGCGCAGATACGTGGTGATCTCCTCGGCGGCCGCGACCGTCAGCGTGTAGATGATGCCCGAGCCGGGGAGTTCCTTGAGGTGATCGCCCAGCCAGGCCAGCCGGTGTGCGGCATTGGGCAGTTGAAGGACGCCGAGGCTGAGGCTCTCCCGGTCCAGCGGGCCACGCAGTACGAGAGCATCCGTGCCCGCACCGGTGCCCAACTGCTCCGCGACATCCGCGGTCACTCGCGCGTTCGCGGTGGCCGTGGTCGCCAGCACGGGTACGCCGGCGGGCAGATCGGCCAGCATGGTCCGCAGACGTCGGTAGTCGGGCCGGAAGTCATGACCCCAGTCGGAAATGCAGTGCGCCTCGTCGACCACGAGGAGCCCGGTCGCGGCGGCAAGCCGGGGCAGGACCTGGTCCCGGAAATCGGGATTGTTGAGCCGCTCGGGACTGACCAGCAGCACGTCCACCTCCCCGGCCGCGACCTCGGCCTGGACGGTGTCCCACTCCTCGGTGTTGGACGAATTGATCGTGCGGGCGCTGATTCCTGCCCGGGCCGCCGCTGCGACCTGGTTGCGCATCAACGCCAGCAGCGGCGAGACGATCACGGTCGGCCCGCCGCCCCGCGCTCGGAGCAGCGATGTCGCGACGAAGTAGACGGCGGACTTGCCCCAGCCGGTTCGCTGGACGACCAGGGCCCTGCGTTTGTCGGCGACGAGTGCCTCGATGGCCCGCCACTGGTCCTCCCGCAGCCGTGCAGCACCTGAGGTGTCCCCGACGAGTCGGGCAAGTACGGAATCGGCCGAAGCCCTGAGCTCTGCGCGGTCTGCGTTGGTCATGCCCCCATGCAACCCGATGACTACGACAAACCGCGAACGACCCCGCACCCCTGTGGATAAAGTTATCCACAGGGGTCGCGGAATTTGGCCGCCCGCGGGACGGTCATGCCATGAACCAGCACCACGAATCCAGCGGTCCGGTCGACGAGCAGCAGATCACCCTGCGGGGCCCTGCCGAGCTCGCCGACGCCCTCCCGTATCTCATGGGGTTCCACCCGAACGACAGCGTGGTCATGGTCGCCCTGCATGGCGGCCGGGGCCGCTTCGGCGGGCGGCTCAGGCTCGGCATCCCTCAGTCACCCCAGGAATGGCCGTCCGTCGCCGAGCAGCTTGCCGAATGCCTGATCAAGGGAAGCGAGCGGCGTGGGGAGCGCCCTGACGCGATCGTCATCTTCCTCTGCCAGGATCCGGCCCAGGGCGAGAGCGGCAGCCAGACGATGGAGCGGCTGCGTCCCCTTGCCCAGCGCCTGCGCACGGCTTGCGGCGCCCTCGACGTACCCGTACTCGAAGCACTCTGCATCTCTGGCGGCCGGTACTGGTCGTACTGCTGCCCGGACAGCCGCTGCTGCCCGACCGAAGGGAACCAGATGGCTCTGCCCGGCACCTCTGTGATGGCGGCTGCCGCTGCGTACGCGGGCATTCAAGTGCGCGGAACGCTGCGGGAGATGGAGGCCAGGCTCGAACCACTGAACACCGGGGCGGCGGCAGATCAGCAACGGGCACTCGACTCGGCCGGTGCCGAACTGGTGCCGAAGATCCTCGACGAGGCGGGACGCAAGGACGTGGCCCGGGAGACCTTGGGACTCGCCCGAAGGCTCATGAAGCGCCTCAGGGAGGCGCCGGCGGCGACACCCTCCGTGTCGGACATCAATGACGACCGGCTGATCAGCCATGACGAGGCCGCTGCGGTGATCCTTGGACTGCAGGACCGGGAAACCCGCGACAAGGCCGCGGAATGGATGGAAGGGCCCGAAGCCGATTCCGCGTTGCGGCTCTGGCGGGCGCTGTCCCGTCGCTGTGTCGCGCCGTACGAGGAGCACGCCGCGGCGCCGCTGACCCTGGCCGGGTGGGTCTCCTGGTCGACAGGCGATGAACCGGGTGCACGGGTCGCGCTGGGTCTTGCTCTGCGGGTGGACCCTGGGTACACCTTCGCTCAGCTCTTGCACGAGGCGTGCAACCAGGGTCTCGACCCGGAGACGCTACGCCGCTGTCTCCGGGGCGAGCGCAATGCCCGGACGGGGCGGCGCCCACGCCCGGACCGGACGCGGCCCCGCAGCGTACGCCCGACCGCCACTCGGCGAAGGAAGACCTCTTCGGGCTCCACTCGCCCCGAAGCGGCTGTTGGCCGACGCCGGTCAGGGCAAGTCTCTCCGAGCCGTCGAGGGTCCAGGAGCGGTCGATGACTGCCGCCCCTCGTCGCTCCGCGACACCTCTCCTCGGTGGTCCGGCACCGAGATCATCGCTCCCCGTCGTGCGGGGCGCGCAGGCCCGGAGGGTGCCGGCGTGCGCAGCAGCCCGGGCTCGCTCCCGTCGCTTCGCCCCGCGCCGCTTCACGCCTGATGACCGCGGACCGTATGGGGGCCGACGGTGTCGTGATCATTGCCGTCGGCCGTCGGCCGTCGGCCGTCGGCCGTGGGCTGCGGTCGGCAGGCACTCCGTACGGCCACGGCTTGAAGCGGCACGCAATCCACCGAGACGAGGTCGGTGGCGTACTGAGGGCTGACTGTGGTTCGACGCCCGTGCCGCAAGGTAATGGCGCAAGAGGAATCGAGGTGGTGCAGGACCCGGTGATCTCCGGGGGGACGGTGGTCGGCGCCCCGGAGGTTCCCGGGCGGTGAGTGGAGTGATCATGCCGAAGTAGTCCGGTAGCAGCAGTCGTGCCGAAGTGCGCGGCAACGCAGTTGTGCCTACGAGCACGGCGAAGGGAGTGTTTATCGTCAGGCAGACGACTATGATCACCGCATGCCGCCCTACGACCCGTCGACCTTCCCGCCCTTCGCTGTCACCGTCGACCTGGTTGTGCTCACGGTGCGCCGTCATGCGCTCTGTGCACTGGTGGTGCGCCGAGGCGAGCCGCCATTCCAGGGGCGATGGGCGCTGCCCGGCGGCTTCGTCAAAGCCGATGAGGATCTCGGAGCCGCAGCAGCGCGCGAACTCGTCGAGGAGACCGGACTGTGCGCCCAGGATCCTGCAGCCCCGGCGGTCGGCAATGGTGCCCATCTTGAACAGCTCGCCACCTACGGTGACCCGGGGCGTGACCCGCGGATGAGGGTCGTCAGCGTCGCTCACCTCGCCCTGGCCCCCGATCTGCCGGCGCCGCGGGCCGGCGGCGATGCGAACAGTGCGCGTTGGGCACCGGTCGAGGATCTGCTCGGGCCGGAGGGCGGGCTCGGTCATGAGGGCGAAGACCAGACCCTGCTCGCCTTCGATCATGCGCAGATCCTTGCCGACGGGGTGGAACGGGCGCGTTCCAAGATTGAGTATTCCTCCCTGGCCACCGCTTTCTGCCCGCCGGCGTTCACGGTCGGTGAGCTTCGGAGGGTGTATGAGGCGGTGTGGGGCGTGGTTCTCGACCCGCGGAACTTTCACCGCAAGGTGACAGGTACGCCAGGCTTCCTGGTGCCTGCCGGCGGCACGACCACTCGGCAGGGTGGTCGTCCTGCCCAGCTTTTCCGGGCCGGCGCGGCCACGGTGCTCAACCCGCCGATGCTGAGGCCGGAAGTCTGACGCTGCGGAACGCCCGCAAGGTCGATGCTGCACCAAAAATCGGATATGTCGCGTTATCTTGCTGCGGTACCGCCCTGCCGCCAAGCGGTCTCACCTTCCGCGAGAGAAGCGATGCTCCAGGCCATCGGACTCACCAGTGCCCCCCGCCGCGGCCTTCCGGCCGCCGTGCACGACCTCACCTTCGAGGCCCGACCAGGCCACGTCACCGTACTTCTGGGTGACCCCGGCTCGGGTAAGACCTCCACCCTCCGTCTCATGCTCGGACTCGACCCGGGGCGAGGGGTCACCTACTTCCGGGGCAGACCGCTGCACCGCATTCCGCGCCCGGCGCGGGAGGTCGGAGTGCTCCTCGGGGACGTACCGGGTCATCCCGCCCGCACCGTCCGCGGTCAGCTCCGTATGCTCTGCGCCGCCGCAGGTGTGCCGGCATCCCGGGCCGACGAACTGCTCGAGGCCGTAGGCCTCGCCGGGCTCCGGGATCAGCGCGTCGGCACACTCTCGCTCGGCATGGACCGCCTGCTCGCCCTGGCTTCGGCTCTGCTCGGCGACCCGCACACGCTCATCCTCGACAATCCCGCAGAAGGTCTTTCTTCGCGTGAGGAGTGCTGGATGCACGGCCTGCTCCGGGCGCACGCCACCCAGGGCGGCACCGTTCTCTACACCACCGCCGATCCCAAGGAAGCCGCGCGGGCCGCCGACCATGTGGTGACCATCGACGGCGGCCGTCTCGTCGCAGACCAGAGCGCCGACGACTTCTCGCGGACCCGCCTCCGCCCCCGGGTCGCGATCCGGACCCCGCACGCAGCTCGCCTCGCCGCCGTCCTCGCCCGTGAGGCCCAAGCGGCCAGGCGCTCGGTCGAGGTGGTCACCGAAGCAAGCGGCCGCCTCTCCGTCTACGGTTCCACCTGCGCGGAAATCGGTGACGCGGCATTCCGGCACGGGCTTCCGGTGCACCAACTCGCCGACGAGGTGGCCGACGCCGGTCCCGCACATCCCGCAGAGCCCACGGATCCAGCGGACTCCGGCGAAAGGGGGATCGAACCCCGACCGGCCGCGCAGGCATCCGGTCCGGAACTGCTCCCGCGGATCCGCCGCCGCTCGGCCCGCGGTCCGCTCCACCCGCTGCGCTACGAACTGCGCCGCCTCTTCGGTGTCAGAACAACAACCTTGGTCATGGTCGCCGTTCTTGTGGCCTCAGCCGGGCTCTCCCTTCTCCTCGCCCGCTCCGGCCACGCTCAGCTGCCGAAGGTGCTGGCGGGCTGGCCGTCGCTGTTGCCGCTGCCACCCGCGGCAGTCGGGGCCGGACTGATCGGGGCCCTCTCCTTCGGCGACGAGTTCCGTTACCCCGCACTCGCGGCGGGCCGAGGCACCGTACCCCGGCGTCTGGGAATGCTTCTTGCCAAGCTGGTGGTGTCAGCAGGCGTCGCCCTGGTGCTCGCCGTGCTTGTCGTGACGGCGTCCGCCGAAGCCATTCACCTGGTGTACGGCGAAGATTTGATCAGGCTGTCACCGAATTCGGCATTCCTGGGCGCGGGTTGGGCGGGACTGACTGTCGGCTGCGCCTGGGCGGGCCTCTTGGCTGCCGGAGTGTTCAGGGCGACGGCGGCCGGAGTCGCCGCCGTACTAGCCGTTCCCGCACTCGTCGTTCCGTTTGTCCAGCATGTGCTGGCAGGGTCGGCCTCCCGTCCGGTCGCCGGACTTCCGGGCAGGCTTCGCGAACTGGTGTGGCCGCGCTGGCCGTACGAGACGGATCGATGGGTGGCGGCTGTCGTGCGCGTGGTGGCGCACCCCGTGGGCACCGCGCTGTCATTGTCGTTGTTGGCCCTGATCTGTGCGTATCTGTTCACCAGCCTTCGCAGCAGGGTTCGTTGGTGACCACGGAGTTGCGTCGGCCGTTTCGAGCCTGGCAACTTCCTTAAAGGTGCCCGATTTCCACTAATAAGGCGTCAATTGGGGGGCCGGTGCCGATCACCCTTTCGTGTGCTTTTCACCAAAGACCTCAAGGGTCGGCTGAGCCGCGCCGACAAAGGATGCGTGAGTACCCTTGCGCACACCATGATGACCGCCGCCCGCTCCGCCGATTCCGGCCTCGCCGGCCCGGGTGAACTCGACCGCTACCCGTATGCGGAGGCGCCGGCCGGCGAGCGCGCCCCTCTTCGCTCATGGGACGGTCCCGATGCCGACCTCGGCCGTGCGGGCCGACGGGGCTCCGCCAGTCGGGGCCGTGGCCTCCACGGCCAACTCGTTCAGCAGCTGGGTCAGATGATTGTCTCCGGTGATCTGGGCGCCGACCGGCCCCTCGTGCCGGAAGAGATCGGTCAGCGTTTCGAGGTCTCTCGCACCGTCGTACGCGAATCGCTGCGCGTTCTTGAGGCGAAAGGTCTGGTCAGTGCCCGGCCCAATGTGGGTACCCGGGTGCGCCCTGTCAGTGACTGGAACCTACTGGACCCCGACATCATCGAATGGCGCGCCTTCGGCCCTCAGCGTGAGGACCAGCGCCGCGAGCTGGGCGAGCTCCGGTGGACGATCGAACCGCTCGCGGCCCGTCTCGCCGCAGGCCATGGTCGTGAGGATATCCAGCAGCGCCTCGGCGACATGGTGGAGATCATGGGGCATGCGCTCGGGCAGGGGGATGGGGTCACGTGTTCCCGGGCCGACGTGGAATTCCACTCCCTGCTCATTCAGGCAGCGGGCAATCGCATGCTCGAGCACCTCTCCGGCATCGTTTCCGCGGCGTTGCAGGTCTCGGGTGGTCCTGTCACGGGCTGTGACCGCCCCACCGAGGCGTCCCTCGGTCACCATGCACGCATCGTCGACGCGCTCGCATCGGGTGACTCGGCCGGCGCCGAGGCGGCCATGCGTCAACTGCTCGTCGTCCACCCCGAGGTGGAGCGGGTGGTGCCCGCCCCCCGCGAGCACTGAGCGCAGCACGGCCAGGGTGTACGAACCACGTGTCGCCGGGCCCCCACGGTCCGGCGGCACAATTGTGGTGGGATGTCACCCGTGGACACGTTCGTCGCAAATGAGGTGTGACTCGGGCCACGCGGATTGGGCGTAACACTCCTCGAAACAGTGCGATGACTTAAGAGGTGACCGCCGCGGAAGGAATACAGCAGCCGTTCAGTGCGCTGTGCAGTTCTGAGGCCAAACCCGCGCCGTCGGTACATTCCCAGCCCGGCGGTCGTCGGTTCCAGCCCTCTCCAGGGCCGGACCGGAAGCCGTTTCCATCGTTCCGAGAGGTTGTTCGTGTCGGCCAGCACATCCCGTACGCTCCCGCCGGAGATCGCCGAGTCCGAGTCTGTGATGGCGCTCATCGAGCGGGGAAAGGCTGATGGGCAGATCGCCGGCGATGACGTGCGTCGGGCCTTCGAGGCTGACCAGATTCCGCCAACCCAGTGGAAGAATGTTCTGCGCAGCCTCAACCAGATCCTCGAGGAAGAGGGTGTGACGCTGATGGTCAGTGCCGCGGAGCCGTCCAAACGCGCCCGCAAGAGCGTCGCAGCAAAGAGCCCGGTCAAGCGCACCGCCACCAAGACTGTCGCGGCTAAGACAACCGTGACCAGGACGGTCGCGGCCTCTGCCGCCCCGTCGGCAGAGACCGTGGACGTGGTGGCTGACGACGCTGCCGCGGCCGGCCCTGCGAAGAAGGCAGCGGTCAAGAAGACGGCTGCCAAGAAGACCGCCGTGAAGAAGACGGCGGCCAAGAAGGCAACAACGAAGAAGTCCGGAAAGCAGGACGACGAGCTCCTCGACGGCGACGAGGTGGCCGAGGAAGTCAAGGCCGGCAAGGGCGAGGAAGAGGAGGGCGAGGGCGAGAACAAGGGCTTCGTCCTCTCCGACGATGACGAGGACGACGCACCTGCGCAGCAGGTCGCCGTCGCCGGCGCCACCGCCGACCCGGTCAAGGACTACCTGAAGCAGATCGGCAAGGTTCCCCTTCTCAACGCCGAACAGGAGGTCGAGCTCGCCAAGCGCATCGAGGCGGGCCTGTTCGCCGAGGACAAGCTGGCGAACTCGGACAAGCTCGCGCCGAAGCTCAAGCGCGAGCTGGAAATCATCGCCGAGGACGGCCGCCGCGCCAAGAACCACCTGCTGGAGGCCAACCTCCGTCTCGTGGTTTCGCTGGCCAAGCGCTACACCGGCCGCGGCATGCTCTTCCTGGACCTGATCCAGGAAGGGAACCTGGGTCTGATCCGCGCGGTCGAGAAGTTCGACTACACCAAGGGCTACAAGTTCTCCACGTACGCCACCTGGTGGATTCGTCAGGCGATCACCCGCGCCATGGCCGACCAGGCCCGCACCATCCGTATCCCGGTGCACATGGTGGAGGTCATCAACAAGCTCGCCCGCGTGCAGCGCCAGATGCTCCAGGACCTGGGTCGCGAACCCACGCCGGAGGAGCTGGCCAAGGAACTCGACATGACCCCCGAGAAGGTCATCGAGGTCCAGAAGTACGGACGCGAGCCGATCTCCCTCCACACCCCACTGGGTGAGGACGGGGACAGCGAGTTCGGTGACCTGATCGAGGACTCCGAGGCGGTCGTTCCGGCCGACGCGGTCAGCTTCACGCTTCTCCAGGAGCAGCTGCACTCGGTGCTCGACACGCTCTCCGAGCGTGAGGCCGGTGTGGTCTCGATGCGCTTCGGTCTCACCGACGGCCAGCCGAAGACGCTGGACGAGATCGGCAAGGTCTATGGCGTGACGCGCGAGCGCATCCGTCAGATCGAGTCGAAGACCATGTCGAAGCTGCGCCACCCGTCGCGTTCGCAGGTGCTGCGCGACTACCTCGACTAGGCCGCAGGAGTACACGGACCAGGTCGCAGAAGAACACAGGCCGAGGGCCCGGATCCCGCAAGGGAGCCGGGCCCTCGGCCTATCTGCGGGTGCGATACACGGCAGGTCGGATGACTCTGGGTGAAAATGGTTCATCACAGAGTCAGGAGTGCGCATGTCCCGTACCGTCTTCCGCGCCATGACCGGGGTGCTCGCCCTGGTGGCCACCACGGCCGCGGTACCGCCCGGATCCTCCGTTCCGGCTGTTGCGGACAACATCGTCATCGGTGGTCAGCCCGCACACGTCAAGGACAGCCCCTGGGTCGTGGCGCTGTCCAGTCGGGACCGGTTCGGCGATACGCGCGCCGGCCAGTTCTGCGGCGGCGTCGCGGTCGCGCCGAAGAAGGTGCTGACCGCTGCGCACTGCCTGAGCAGGGAGGCGCTCGGAGTCGACGTCGGCAATGTGCGCGATCTGCGGATCATCTCAGGCCGGGACGCCCTGCCCGGGACTGACGGGAAGGAGGTGCCGGTTCAGGCGGCATGGAGCAATCCTCGATTCGACCCTGTCACGAACGCGGGAGACCTGGCGGTGCTCACTCTGGCCGACGCGCTGCCCGCGACGAGCGTGATTCCGATGGCCGAATCCGGTGACGCGGCATACCAGCCGGGTACGGGTGCCGTCGTCTATGGGTGGGGTGACACGACCGGTAACAGCGACTATGCGTCGTCACTCCGCGCCGCCAAAGTGAGCGTCCTGCCGGACAGCTTGTGCGCGCAGGCGTACCCGGGCGGCAGGAATGGCACGTACGACGCCTCAGCGATGCTCTGCGCGGGCGAACTCCAGGGTGGGCATGACGCATGCCAAGGCGACAGCGGAGGGCCGCTGGTGGCCCGTGGGCGGCTCATTGGGCTGGTGTCCTGGGGGAACGGCTGTGGCAGGGTGGGGAGCCCCGGCGTGTACACCCGGATCTCGGCCGCCGTCGACTGGATGCCGGTCGGTAGCTGAACGACAACACCGCGTAGGTACGAGAACGGGCGGCTTCCTCTTGGGAAGCCGCCCATCGGCCGGTCCGGAACCTGGCCCTGGCTCGTCGTGGATGCGAGGTGTCAGTGTTGTTCCTCTTCGGCGGCTTGGGCCTGCACGGCCGTCAGCCGGTCCGTCTCATCCTGTATTTCCGCGGCGATCTTCTTGAGTTCCGGCTCGAACTTGCGACCATGGTGGGCGCAGAAGAGCAGTTCACCGCCGCTGATCAGGACGACGCGCAGATATGCCTGGGCGCCGCAACGGTCGCAGCGGTCTGCTGCGGTCAGCGGGCTCGCGGGGGTCAGAACAGTAGTCACGTCGCCTCTTCTCTAGCTCGACGAGCTGTCGTACCAGGGTCAACATCCAACCAGGCCGAAAACGTTCCCGCTCGTGGCTTTTCTTCGAAACTTCTTCTCAAGATGGCTGTCTGTTGCCGGTTGGCGGCGAATGTGCCGTATTGCGTAGCGCTACGGTTTCGCGTTGCTTGTCTTGTGTGGATCCTCCCGGCTGGCTTGCCGGTTTGTTCATGAGGACGTGCCCGGAGCCTAAATGGTTCATGCCTGGAAGGGAACGTGATGTGCACGTCACTCCTGCCACGGATCGAACGTGTATGCGAGGCTGGACTAGTGTGAGGGTTCTCGGAGGGTGGCGTTACAACCGCTCTACCAGGCCTCGGTACCCTCTCAGCGGCGACCGAAGCCGAGCCCATTACCCACTTGGGCCTCAAATGAAATTCAGCGAGGAGCGAACCGCGTGACCGCCGATACGTCCGTGCCGTCCACTGCGCTGCTGACCGGAGCAGACCGAGACGGTTCCAACTACACCGCGCGGCACCTGCTCGTACTTGAGGGGCTCGAAGCGGTTCGCAAGCGTCCCGGGATGTACATCGGGTCCACCGACAGTCGCGGCCTCATGCACTGCCTCTGGGAGATCATCGACAACTCCGTCGACGAGGCTCTGGGCGGCTACTGCGATCACATCGAGGTCGTCCTCCACGACGACAATTCCGTGGAGGTCCGGGACAACGGGCGCGGAATCCCGGTCGATGTCGAGCCCAAGACGGGCCTGTCCGGCGTCGAGGTCGTGATGACCAAGCTGCATGCCGGCGGAAAGTTCGGCGGCGGCTCGTACGCCGCGTCAGGCGGTCTGCACGGCGTGGGCGCCTCCGTGGTCAACGCGCTCTCCGCCCGGCTCGACGTCGAGGTCGACCGCAGCAGCGCGACCCACTCGATCAGCTTCCGCCGCGGAGTCCCGGGCATCTTCACCGAGCAGGGGCCGGACAGCCCCTTCGACCCGGCCAACGGCCTGCTCAAGGGCAAGCGGGTGCCGAAGGCGCGCACCGGAACCAGAGTGCGTTACTGGGCGGACCGGCAGATCTTCCTCAAGGACGCCAAGCTCAACCTGGAGACGCTCCACCAGCGTGCGCGGCAGACGGCCTTCCTCGTCCCCGGCCTCACGATCGTCGTTCGCGACGAGCGCGGCCTCGACGGCCAGGGCAAGACCGAGGAGACCTTCCGCTTCGACGGTGGAATCAGCGAATTCTGCGAGTACCTCGCCCAGGACAAGGCGGTCTGTGACGTCCTGCGTCTGACCGGCCATGGCACGTTCAAGGAGACCGTCCCGGTCCTGGACGAGCGCGGTCACATGACGGCTACCGAGGTCACCCGTGAACTCGTCGTCGATATCGCTATGCGCTGGGGCACCGGATACGACACCAATCTCAAGTCCTTCGTCAACATCATCGCCACCCCCAAGGGCGGCACTCATGTGACCGGATTTGAACGCTCCGTGACCAAGACGGTCAATGAGGCACTGCGGTCGGCCAAGCTTCTCCGCGTCGCCGAGGACGACATCGTCAAGGACGACGCGCTGGAGGGCCTCACCGCGGTCGTCACCGTACGGCTGGCGGAGCCGCAGTTCGAGGGCCAGACAAAGGAGGTGCTCGGCACCTCGGCGGCCAACCGGATCGTTGCCGGCGTCGTCTCCAAGGAGCTCAAGGCGTTCCTGACTTCGACGAAGCGCGATGCCAAGGCCCAGGCCAGAGCGGTCCTGGACAAGGCCGTGGCGGCTGCGCGCACGCGCATCGCGGCCCGCCAGCACAAGGACGCACAGCGCCGCAAGACAGCGCTGGAGTCCTCCTCGCTGCCGGCGAAGCTCGCCGACTGCCGCAGCGATGACGTGGACCGCAGCGAGCTCTTCATCGTCGAGGGTGACTCCGCGCTCGGTACGGCCAAGCTTGCGCGGAACAGCGAGTTCCAGGCGCTGCTGCCGATCCGAGGCAAGATCCTCAATGTCCAGAAGTCGTCCGTCTCGGACATGCTGAAGAACGCCGAGTGCGGTGCGATCATTCAGGTCATAGGAGCCGGGTCGGGGCGAACCTTCGACATCGACGCCGCCCGCTACGGGAAGATCGTCCTGCTCGTGGACGCCGATGTCGACGGTGCGCACATCCGTTGTCTGCTGCTGACCCTGTTCCAGCGCTACATGCGGCCCATGGTGGAGGCGGGCAGGGTCTTCGCCGCCGTACCCCCGCTGCACCGGATCGAGCTGGTCCAGCCCAAGAAGGGCCAGGACAAGTACATCTACACGTACTCCGACAATGAGCTGCGCCAACGGCTGTTGGAGCTCCAGCGGAAGAACGTCCGGTACAAGGACTCGATCCAGCGTTACAAGGGTCTGGGCGAGATGGACGCCGACCAGCTGGCAGAGACCACGATGGACCCCCGGCACCGCACCCTGCGGCGGATCAACATCGGTGATCTGGAATCGTCGGAGCATGTCTTCGATCTGCTGATGGGCAATGACGTGGCACCGCGCAAGGAGTTCATCGCCAGCTCGGCCGCGACCCTGGACCGCTCGCGCATCGACGTCTGAGCGTTGCCGTCTCCACCCGTGGGTGGAGACGGCGTCTCCACCCGTGATCAACCCCTGAGCCGATCCCCTGCCCCGGTCGTTTCCGTAGCGTCGAAGGCGTTCAATCTTCCCGCGTCTCGGAGGCAGCCATGTCCGGGCTCCTCAATGTCCTGGTGATCGTCGCCGTCATCGCTGCTGTCGTGGTCCACCAGTGCTCGGCACAGCGGATCTCCGATGACGAGTACTGGCGGATCCTGCCGGGCGTTCTCCTCGCCGCTTCACTGCGCGAGCACGGGCTTGTGGATCCGCGTCACGAGTCGCTGTCGGGGGCCGTCCTGGGCGCGGAACGGCGGTGGGGCCCGCAACCGGGGCCGGCTGGGGCTGGACCTCGCGGCTGTGGCGCGAGGCGGATGGTTCGCTGTGGACCAAGGGAACCAGCGCAACCGTCTTTGTCCGGACAGGGGGACTGGCGCTGCGTGCGGCTCTTTTCGGGGCTGCCGTGCTGGTGGGCATACACCACGGCAGCGCGGCACTGATGTCGGCTCTCGCGGTGACGTTGGCGGTGCGCAGCGATGTGCTGATGTGGCGGGCCGGGCAGATGCGTCCGGCGTACGGTGGCCCCGCCGACGGGATGGCGTCGCAGCCGACGTGGAAGGACCGCGTGTGACTGGCACGACCTGGGCGAGCCGGCCGTCCCAGGAGCCTCTCTCCGCGGGGAACCGCACCCGCCCGCGGGCGTTGATCGCCTGGTCCCGTGAAAAGCCACATCAACAACCTCTTGGCCAAGGCCGGAGTGCGCGACCGGGCACAGGCCGTTCGTTATGCGTACGTTCGGGGCCTCGCACAGTCGCCCGGATCGACCTTCACCTGAAGAGGTGAAGACGGACGAATGAAGTGCCCGGGATCTTCCCGATCTGCCCATTCTTGGGTACGCGGCCGAAGTGGTCCGTGGACAAGGGGAGTTGTTCGGTGGAGAAGGAAGCAGGGCGTGAGGCCGCAGCGGTGCGGCTCGACGACCCGTGGTACGACGCGCTGGCTTCCGGCTGGGGCGAGCTGGATGGTGCGGGGAGCTTTGCTCCCGCCGGGCATCCGGGGCCGGCGGACCCGCAGCGCGGCCACAGTGCGGCCGAGATCTATCTGGAGGTGCAGCGCAGCGAGGCCTTCCAGGAAGTGCGCCGTCGGTACCGGCGATTCGTCATTCCGGCCACCATTGCCTTCCTCGTCTGGTACCTCGCCTACGTCGTCGTCGCGATCGCCGCACCCGGACTGATGGCCCGTCCGGTGGCCGGAGCGGTCAATGTCGCGATGGTCTCGGGGCTCGGGCAGTTCCTCACGACGTTTCTTCTCACCGGGGCGTACGCGCGGCACGCGCGGCTGCGCAGGGACCGGGCCGCGCTCGATCTGCGCTGGGAGACACAGGAGATGACGCGGGGGATCGGGCGTTGAACGGGAACCACCAGACGCCGGCGCTCCTGCTGTTCAGCGCCTTCATCGCAGTGACGCTCGCCATCACCACCTGGGTGAGCCGTGACCGGCACGGCTCGGCCGAGGAGTTCTACGCGGGAGGCCGGCTGTTCTCTCCCATGGAGAACGGTTTCGCCATCGCCGGGGACTACATGTCGGCCGCGTCCTTCCTCGGTATCTCCGGGCTGATCGCCCTCTTCGGCTACGACGGCATGCTCTACTCGGTCGGATTCCTCGTCGCGTGGCTGGTCGTCCTGCTGCTGGTCGCCGAACTGGTCCGCAACTGCGGCCGGTTCACGCTCGCCGACGTGGTTGCGGCGCGGATGGCGGAGCGCCCGGTCCGGATCGCTGCAGGTACGTCGTCCGTCACCGTCTCCGTGCTCTATCTTGTGGCACAGATGGTCGGCGCGGGCAGCCTGGTCGCGCTGCTCCTCGGCGGTACGAGCGGTGCCGCTCGTTCCTGGACCGTCATCGGTGTCGGGGCGCTCATGGTGATCTATGTGTCGCTCGGCGGAATGCGCGCTACGACCTGGATCCAGATCATCAAGGCCGTTCTGCTGATGGTGGGGGCGGTCGTGCTCACCGTGCTCGTCCTGGTCCGCTTCCATGGCGACTTCAACGCCCTGCTCAACTCCGCCGCCGAACGGAGCGGGCACGGAAGCCGGTTCCTCTCGCCCGGTCTCCGGTACGGCGGAACCTGGACGGCGCGCATCGACTTCATCAGCCTGGGCCTGGCCCTGGTACTCGGTACGGCGGGGCTGCCGCACATCCTGTCGCGGTTCTACACCGTGCCCACGGCCCGCGCGGCCCGCCGTTCGGTCGTCTGGTCCATCGGGCTCATCGGCAGCTTCTACCTGATGACGATCGCGCTCGGATTCGGGGCGGCGGCACTGGTCGGTTCGGCCGAGGTGCGGGCGTCGAATTCTGCGGGGAACACCGCGGTGCCACTGCTGGCCCTGGAACTCGGCGGCGGCGAAGGGTCCACCGGGGGGACGGTTCTGTTCGCCGTAGTCGCCGCTGTCGCCTTCGCGACCATCCTCGCCGTCGTCGCGGGGATCACCCTCGCCTCGTCCGCCTCCGTGGCCCATGACCTCTACGCCTCGCTCAGACGCCAGGGCTCCAAGCAGTACAGCGAGGTCGCAGTCGCCCGGGTCGCCGCGGCCGGGATCGGGGTGGCCGCCATCGGGCTCGGCCTGGTGGCCCAGGACCTCAACGTGGCGTTCCTGGTGGGGCTCGCCTTCGCCGTCGCCGCTTCGGCCAACCTCCCGGTGCTGCTGTACTCCCTGTTCTGGCGGAACTTCACCACCCGTGGAGCGGTCTGGTCCGTCTACGGCGGGCTGATCCCCGCCGTGCTGCTCGTACTGCTCTCCCCGGTCGTCTCCGGCAGCCCGAACTCGCTCTTCCCCGGCGCCGACTTCCAGCTCTTCCCCCTCGAGAACCCCGGCCTGGTCTCCATTCCGCTGGGCTTCCTGGCCGGCTGGGTAGGCACGGTCACCTCCACCGAACCGCCCGACACCGCCAAGCATGCGGAGATCGAGGTCCGTGCGCTGACGGGGGCCGGGGCGGTGTAGCCGCACGCCCGCGCCGTACCGGGCGGGGCATTCAGGCCTGACCGCCGGTGGACCAGGTATAGCGGTGTTCGGGGCGGCCCGTCTCGCCGTACCGCAGCGTCAGTCGCACTCTGCCGGTCCTTTCCAGCAGCTTCAGATAGCGTTGGGCGGTCTGTCGGCTCATCCCGGCGCTCTCCGCGATCTCCTGCGCGGAGAGCGGCTCTTCGGCGCTGCGGAGCGCTTGGCGGACCAGTTCCGCCGTGGTCGGTGAGTGCCCCTTGGGCAGGTCGGGTTCGCCCACCGCCCACAGGGCACCGAAGAGCCGGTCGACTTCACCCTGCTCGGCCTCTCCGCCGCGTTCGAGGGTGCGGCGCAGCGCCGCATACGCCGCGAGCTTGGTGCGCAGCCCGGCGTAGGTGAAGGGCTTCACCAGGTACTGAAGCGCGCCGTGTCGCATGGCCTCCTGGACGGTGGCGACGTCGCGTGCCGCCGTTACCATGATCACATCGGTGTGGTGACCAAGCCTGCGCAGTTCCCGCACCATCGACAGGCCGTTGCGGCCGGGCATGTAGTGGTCCAGCAGGACCAAGTCCACACGCTGTGCCTCGATCATCGCGAGGGCTTCGGCGGCGGAGTGCGCCAGGGCGGTCACCCGGAACCCCGGCGCCCTGGAGACATAGGCCGCATTGACCTTCGCGACCCGGATGTCGTCGTCCACGACCAAGACCTCGATCACTGAGTTTCTCCCGCGATGCCGGTGTTCGGTTCAGTCGATTCCGGTTCGGTCGATTCCAGTTCCGTCATCTCGGGATCGGCGAGGGCCTCCGGCAGTACGACGGTGAATTCGGCGCCGCCGTCTGTGGGCCCGTCGACCGTCACGCTGCCACCCTGCCGTTCCGCAAGCCGCCGCACCAGTGCGAGTCCCAGGCCGCGCCTGCCGTGGGCCGGGAGTTCCTTCGTCGACCAGCCCTCCGTGAAGATGGCCGCGCGTTGCGCGGCCGGAACCCCCGGGCCGCTGTCACGGACCCGCAGCACCACCGTGCGGCCCTCGACGTGGAGGCCCACCTCGGCCCGGGCGCCGTCCGTTCCGGCCGCCGCGTCCAGTGCGTTGTCCACGAGATTGCCGACGACGGTGACCAGCCCGCGAGGGTCCACGAGCCGGTCCGGCAGCAGGGTCCCGGGCGCCACGTGCAGGGCGACGCCGCGCTCGGCAGCGACCGTGGCCTTGCCGACCAGGAGCGCGGCCAGCAACGGGTCACGCACCTTCTCGGTGACCTGCTCGGCCGTCGCCCGGTGGACGCCGACGACCTCGGTGACGTACTCCATGGCGTCCTCGTGCATGTCCAACTCCAGCAGCCCCAGGAGGGTGTGCAGTCGGTTGGCGTGCTCGTGGTCCTGGGCCCGCAGTGCGTCGATCAGGCCACGGGTGGAGTCGAGTTCGCGGCCGAGATGTTCGAGTTCGGTGCGGTCGCGGAGGGTGGCGACGGCGCCGCCGTCGTCGGTCGGCATCCGGTTTGCGAGCAGGACCCGGGTGCCCTGCACCGTCAGCAGATCGTCGCCGACCACCCGGCCGGCCAGCACATCGGCGGTACGCCCCTCGCCGAGGACGGTGTCGAGCGGGCGGCCCGCGGCATCGGGGCCGAGCCCGAGCAGCCGCTGAGCCTCGTCGTTCACGAGTCGGATGCGGCCGTGACCGTCGAGTGCTACGACCCCTTCCCGGATGCTGTGCAGCATTGCCTCGCGCTCCGTGAGCAGCGCGGAGATGTCGGAGAAGGCGAGGTCATGGGTCTGCCGCTGAAGGCGTCGGGAGATCAGGTAGGCGGCGAGCGCCCCGACGGCGAGCGCCCCGCCCGCGTACGCGAGCAGTCCGGGGATCGCCGCGAGCAGCCGGGCGTGGACACTGTCGTAGGCGATACCGACCGAAACCGCGCCGACGATCCGGTTCGCCTCGTCGCGCAGCGGTACTTTTCCGCGGGCCGAGCGGCCGAGCGTGCCGCTGTCGATCTCCATGACGTTCCGACCCGCGAGTGCGTCGCTCGGGTCGGTGGAGACGACCTTGCCTATCTGGTCGGTGTCGGTGTGCGACCAGCGCACCCCGCGCCGGTCCATGACGACGACGTACTCGGCGCCGGTGGCGCGTCTGATCCGCTCGGCCGCGGACTGCACGGGACCGGTGGGGGCCGGAGCCGTGGCGAGCAGCGCCTCGGCGATCTGCGGCTGGGCCGCAGTGCTCTGCGCGATGGCCAGTGCGCGACGCATCGCCTGGTCGTCCAGCTGGGCGCTGAGGGGCGCAAGGAAGAGGCCGGTGGCGAGTACGGTGACGCCGGTGGCTATGGCCAGCTGCATCAGCAGGACCTGGGAGAAGACCCGCTGCGGCCAGCCGAGCCGGCGCGCTCTTCTGACGGCGGGCAGTGGGGCACTCATCGTATGAACGGTAGAGGGCATTCCGGTGCTTTCCGAAATTCCCTCTGCAATTTCTCTGTGTGATTCCCCTCTGCTCCGTGATTCTCCTCCGCTCCCCGGGACTCTCCTCGTTCTCACCGAGTCGCGGAACGCGATCTGCCGTCCGACGAGCGGTTCTTCGAGCCTGAGCCGGTGATGCGGGGCTCCTCGGCCCGGCCGCCACGCGACGCTTCCGGAGGACCGTCGCCATCTTGCGCCGTGCGGACCTTCTATCGCAGTGGTTCTCCCGTGACGGTCGGTAGCGGCTGAGGGGGCCGGGGGCCTCCGTACTGGCCGGTGGGACGCATGCGCAGCGGCCTTTCCCCGTATTCCTCCAACGCATGCGCGATCCAGCCGGCCGTGCGCGACACCGCGAACACCGTCTCGCCCGCCTCCGCGGCCATGCCGGAGGAGACGGAGAGCACGGCGAGCGCCAGGTCGACATTGGCGTGCAAGGGCGCGTGGCGGGCGGTCGTGGTGACGACGTCGCGGGCCGCGGCAAGCGCCGGAGCCGCCTGCGGAATGTCAACGAGGAGGTCGAACAGCGTCCGCGCCCGAGGGTCCTCGGCGACGTAGAGGCGATGGCCGAGCCCCGGCACCCTGCGCCCGGTACGAAGATGGTCCGCGATCACCGGGACCGCGCTGCCCCGCTCCAGGACCTCGGTCAGCATCCGGTGTGCCAGACCGCTCGCTGCCCCGTGCAAGGGGCCCTCCAGGACTCCGAGGCCTGCGGAGACCACTGCGTACGGATGGGCGTGGGCGGACGCGGCGACCCTGGCGGCCAGTGTCGACGCCGCGAGATCGTGGTCGATCAGGAGGGCGAGGGCGGTGTCCAGCGCGTCGATTGACGGCTCGTCGGCGGGTTGGGCGGTGAGCTTCGGCCATAGTCGCCGGGCCAGCCCGGCCCCGCTTACGTCAGCCACGTCGCCCGTCGACGATGTGCCGCCGGTCAGGGGCAGCGCTTCGACCAGGGTCGGAATCAGGGTCCGCGCGCTGGCGAGCACCGCCTCGCGCGACAGATCGAAGCGCAGCGGATCGACGGTCGCCGCGGCGATCACGGCCACCCGCAGCCGGTCCGTGGAGCCGGCGTGCACGGGCAGCGCGTCGACCGCCCGGCGTGCCGCGGCCAGCGCCTCATCAGGTGCGGTGAAGCGGATGCCAGGCCGCAGGCCGCCGGTCCAGAGCCATTCGGCAACCTCCTCGTAGGTGTACCGCTTGGCCAGTTCGGTCGCGTCGACGCCACGGAAGTAGTACCGGTCACTCTCGATCAGCGTGATGCTCGTACGGAAGACCGGATCGGCGGTGGGGGAGGGGTCCCGGCGCCCGGTGCGCCGGGCCAGCGCATCGACCTCCGCCGCGTCGAATGTGCTGCCACGTCCCCCGGGAGCGCGCCTGCTGCTCAGCTGGCCCCGGCTGACGTAGGCGTACACCGTCTCGGGCTTCACTCCGAGCCGTTCGGCCGTCTCCCTGGTGCTGAGCCGCTGCGCGGCCGTTGCACCGGTGCCGCCACCGGATGCTGCTTGATCCTTCATGCCGCCAACCGTATCCATATTGATTCAATCAACGTTGACACATCGGAGTCAATCATAGATGGTCGAATCAATATTGATGAGCAGATATCGAGGCGGCTTCGACGCGCCTTCGAGACGCTCACGGAGGAAAGAGGTGCTGACGGTGCCGACCATGAACAGCGGAACCCGAACCCCGCTCGATGTACCCCGAGGGCTCGCGGGCGTCGTCGTCACCGACACGACCCTCGGCGATGTCCGCGGGCGCGAGGGCTTCTATCACTACCGGCAGTACTCGGCGATCGACCTCGCACGGACCCGCAGCTTCGAGGACGTCTGGTACCTGATGTCCGAGGGCACACTGCCCGATTCCGCGGCCCGTGCCGAATTCGGCGCCCGCACCGCCGCACTGCGTCGGCTGCCCGCGGAAGTCCGTGCGGCGCTGCCGGCCATAGCCCGCGCGGGATCCGTTTCCGGGCCCCTGGCCGGACTGCGCACCGCCCTCTCGCTCCTCGGCGCCTCGGCCGGCTTCCGGCCGGTGTACGACATCGATGCCGACCGGCGCCGGAGCGACGCCCTGGCCGCCTGCGCTGCCGTCCCCACCGTGCTCGCCGCCCTGCACCGCCTCGGCCAGGGACTCGAACCGGTCGAGCCGCGCGACGATCTGCCCCACGCGGCCAACTACCTGTACATGCTCACTGGTTCGGTACCGGACACCGCACGGGGCAGGGCCGTGGAGCAGTACCTGATCTCCACCATCGACCACGGCTTCAACGCGTCGACCTTCACCAGCCGGGTCGTCGCCTCGACCGGCGCCGATGTCGCGGCCTGTCTGGTTGCGGCCGTCGGTGCACTCTCCGGACCGCTGCACGGCGGCGCGCCCAGCCGCGCCCTCGACACCCTGGATGCCATCGGCACGCCCGACCGCATCGACGGCTGGATACGCGAACGGGTGCTCGCGGGCGAGAGGATCATGGGCTTCGGACACCCCGTCTACCGCACCGAGGACCCCCGCTCACGCATGCTGCGGGGCATCGCCCAGGGCTTCGGCGGCCCGCTCGTCGACTTCGCCGTCGAGGTCGAAAGTCAGGTCGAGGCGATTCTCGCCGAGCTCAAGCCGGGCCGTGAGCTGCACACCAACGTCGAGTTCTACGCCGGAGTCGTCATGGAGCTGTGCGGGCTGCCGCGCGAGATGTTCACTCCGACGTTCTGCGCGGCGCGGGTGGTCGGCTGGAGCGCCAATATCCTTGAGCAGGCGGCGGACTCGAAGATCATCCGCCCGGCGGCCCGTTACGTCGGTCCGCCCCCGCCGCAGCCGGTCCCGGCGCCCTGACGTCCACCGAGGAAGGTCCCCGTTGAACCCGTCGTCCCCGCCCCGCAAGCAGCAGATCCCGGTCATCGTCCTTGCGGGGTTCCTGGGATCAGGCAAAACGACACTGCTCAACCACCTCCTCCGTAACCGTGCGGGAAACCGGATCGGCGTGATCGTCAACGACTTCGGCTCCGTCGAGATCGACGCCATGACGGTCTCGGGGCAGGTCGGCTCGACGGTCTCGCTGGGCAACGGATGCCTGTGCTGCGCAGTCGACGCGAGCGAGCTCGACACCTTCCTGGAGACGCTGACCCGGTCCGCCGCCCGCCTCGATGTGATCGTCATCGAGGCCAGTGGACTGGCGGAGCCGCAGGAGCTGGTGCGCATGCTCCTGGCCAGCGACAATCCGCACATCGTGTACGGGGGCCTGGTGGAGATCGTCGACGCCGCCGAGTTCGACGCCACCCGAATTCGCCATCCGGAGATCGACCGCCATCTCGGCGTCGCCGATCTGGTCGTGCTGAACAAGACCGACCGGGTCGGAAGCGAGGAACAGGCCCGAATCCGGGACGTCATCGCCGCGACCGGCGGCGCGGCGGCGGGCGGCGCGGCGGCGGGCGGCAACGCGGCCGCCGTCATCTGCGCCGCATACGGGCGCATCGACCCCGAGCTGCTCTTCGACCCGGCGCTGCGGCCGGACGGTGAGGAGAGGGCGCGCCAGCTCACCTTCGAGGATCTGCTCCTGGCGGAGCGGGCCGAGGAAGAGGCCTACGCCGGGCACCAGCACCATCTGCATGCCGCGTACGAGAGCGTCTCCTTCACCTCGGACGTACCGGTGAATCCCCGCCGATTGATGGAGTTTCTCGACTCCCGGCCGCAGGGCCTCTACCGGATCAAAGGGTTCGTCGACTTCGGCGCGGGCGACCGCGGCAACAAATACGTCCTGCATGCGGTCGGCAGATTCCTGCGGTTCGACCCGCGGCCGTGGGCGCGCGACGAACCGCGACTCACCCAGCTGGTGCTGATCGGCTCGGGCATCGACCCGGAGCAGCTGGGCAAGGAGCTGGCCGACTGCCGCGAGGCCACCGCTCCGGCACCGGACACGACGCAGGACGCCGCACATGAGCGAAGCATGTGGGGCGTCCTGCGGTACGTACAACAGCCCGACGACGACGCATAGCGGCGGGCTCCGTCGGCCCGGTCGGCTTCCAGCACCGCTGCCCGGCGGGGGGCGACTAGACGGGGCCGGCGACCACCGCGACCGGCTTGGCCAGCGGCGTCCCCGAACCGTCGCGCCTCGGGTCCACCTCCGGCAGCTCGGCCGGCGTGCCGTTCTTCTGCGCGGCCCGGGCAGGCGTCGCGCCCGCCCAGCCGAACACCAGAACGTCCTCGCCCTTGAGGAACCGCTGACAGCGCACCCCGCCGGTGGCCCGGCCCTTGCGCGGATACTGGTCGAACGGGGTGAGCTTGCACGTCAGCACCGAGTCGTCCAGCGTGCCGTGCGAGCCCGCCACCGTGAACACCACCGCGTCCACCGCCGGATCCACCGCGGTGAACGAGATCACCTCGGCGTCCGCCGCGAGCTTGATGCCCGTCATGCCTCCCGCGGGCCTCCCCTGCGGCCGTACCTGCGCCGCCGGGTAGCGCAGCAACTGCGCGTCGGACGTGATGAAGACCAGGTCTTCCTCGCCCGTGCGCAGTTCGGCCGCGCCGACGATGCGGTCACCGTCCTTGAGGGTGATGACCTCCAGCTCGTCCTTGTTGGCCGGATAGTCCGGCACCACTCGCTTGACGACGCCCTGCAGGGTGCCGATCGCCAGGCCGGGCGAGGCCTCGTCGAGCGTGGTGAGGCAGATGACCTCCTCGTCACTCTCCAACGTGAGGAACTCCGAAACCATCGCCCCGCCCGACAGATTGGGTGCTGCGTGGGTGTCCGGCAGCTGGGGAAGATCGATCACCGCGAGCCGCAACAGCCGCCCCGTCGACGTCACCACACCCACGTCGCCACGGGCCGTCGCCGGTACGGCCGACACGATCACATCGTGCTTCGCACGCTTCGCGTCCTCGGCGAAGACGATCGGATCGTCATTGGCGGTACGGGCCAGCAGGCCGGTCGACGACAGCAGCACCCGGCACGGGTCGTCCGCGACCTCCAGCGGCACCGAGGCGACCTGCGAACCGGCCGACTCCAGCAGCACCGTGCGCCGGTCGGTACCGAACTTCTTGGCGACCGCGGCCAGTTCGGAGGAGACGAGCTTGCGCAGCTCGGTGTCCGATTCGAGGATGGCGGTCAGCTCGTCGATCTCGGCGTTGAGCCGGTCCCGCTCGCTCTCCAGCTCGATCCGGTCGAACCGGGTCAGCCGGCGCAGCGGGGTCTCCAGGATGTACTGCGTCTGGGTCTCGCTCAGCGAGAAGTGCTCGATGAGCCGCTCCTTCGCCTGCGCCGAGTTGTCGCTGGACCGGATGAGCCGGATGACCTCGTCGATGTCGATCAGCGCGACGAGGAGCCCCTCGACCAGGTGCAGCCGGTTGCGGCGCTTGGTCCGGCGGAACTCGCTGCGCCGGCGTACGACCTCGAAGCGGTGGTCGAGATAGACCTCCAGCAGCTCCTTGAGACCCAGGGTGAGCGGCTGACCGTCGACCAGCGCCACATTGTTGATGCCGAAGGACTCCTCCATCGGCGTCAGCTTGTAGAGCTGCTCCAGCACGGCCTCCGGAACGAAGCCGTTCTTCACCTCGATGACCAGGCGCAGTCCGTGCGAACGGTCGGTGAGGTCCTTGACGTCCGCGATGCCCTGGAGCTTCTTCGCCGAGACCAGGTCCTTGATCTTGGCGATCACCTTCTCCGGGCCGACACTGAAGGGCAGTTCGGTGACGACCAGACCCTTGCGGCGTGCCGTGACGTTCTCCACGGCGACAGTGGCGCGGATCTTGAACGTTCCGCGGCCGGCCGCGTAGGCGTCCTTGATGCCGCCGAGGCCCACGATCCGGCCACCGGTCGGCAGGTCGGGACCCGGGACGAACCGCATCAGGGTCTCCAGGTCCGCGCCCGGATGCTTGATGAGATGGCGGGCGGCGGCGATGACCTCGCCCAGGTTGTGCGGCGGCATATTGGTCGCCATGCCGACCGCGATCCCGGTCGTGCCATTGACCAGGAGGTTCGGATAGGCGGCGGGGAGGACGACCGGCTCCTGCTCCTGGCCGTCGTAATTCGACTGGAAAGCGACGGTGTCCTCGTCGATCGACTCCGTCATCAGTGACGTCGCGTCGGCCATCCGGCACTCGGTGTACCGCATGGCGGCCGGCGGGTCGTCGTTGCCGAGCGAGCCGAAGTTGCCGTGCCCGTCGACGAGGGGGAGCCGCATGGAGAACGGCTGTGCCATCCGCACCAGGGCGTCGTAGATCGACGCGTCACCGTGCGGGTGAAGCTTGCCCATGACCTCGCCGACCACGCGGGCGCACTTCACATAGCCGCGCTCCGGGCGCAGGCCCATCTCGTTCATCTGGTACACGATGCGGCGGTGCACCGGCTTCATGCCGTCGCGGGCGTCCGGCAGGGCCCGTGAGTAGATCACCGAGTACGCGTACTCGAGGTAGGAGCCCTGCATTTCGTCGACGACGTCGATGTCGAGGATCTTCTCCTCGAAATCGTCCGACGGCGGCGGGGTCTTCGTGCTGCGGCGGGCCATCGCTGCTGCGACTCCTTCACGGATTCTGACGGATTCTGTCCGGACAACCTCAGGTTCTGACGCCGACCATTGTGGACCGCCGCACTGACATCGCCGACCTCGACCCGTCCCAAGAGGCGTTCCCGGCCCCTGCCGAGGGGTTTCACGCCCCGTCCCGCGGGGGACGTGCCCCTCTTTCACGCGAACTTCCGCGGTATGGGAACTTCGCCAGGTGTCTGCGCGCTTGCTTACAGTGGCAGGTCTCGCAGGAATTCCATTATCGCGATCGAAGGGACGTACATGCCCATGGGTCACACGGCCACAGCCCAGGCCGGCTCCGGCGGCTTGACAGCGACCGAGCACCGTCTGGCCAACGGCCTGCGCGTGGTGCTCTCCGAGGACCATCTGACCCCGGTCGCCGCGGTCTGCCTCTGGTACGACGTCGGCTCGCGCCACGAGGTCAAGGGACGCACCGGTCTGGCTCACCTCTTCGAGCACCTGATGTTCCAGGGCTCCGGCCAGGTGAAGGGGAACGGACACTTCGAGCTGGTGCAGGGGGCCGGCGGTTCGCTCAACGGGACCACCAGCTTCGAGCGCACCAACTACTTCGAGACGATGCCCACGCACCAGTTGGAGCTGGCCCTGTGGCTCGAGGCGGACCGGATGGGCTCGCTGCTCTCCGCGCTCGACGACGAGTCCATGGAGAACCAGCGCGACGTCGTCAAGAACGAGCGCCGCCAGCGCTACGACAACGTCCCCTACGGCACGGCGTTCGAGAGGCTGACGGCCCTGGCCTACCCCGAGGGCCACCCGTACCACCACACGCCGATCGGCTCGATGGCGGACCTGGATGCCGCGACCCTGGAAGACGCGCGCACCTTCTTCCGTACGTATTACGCGCCCAACAACGCGGTGCTCTCGGTCGTCGGAGACATCGACCCCGAGCAGACGCTCGCCTGGATCGAGAAGTACTTCGGCTCCATCCCGTCCCACGACGGCAAGCAGCCGCCCCGGGACGGCACGCTCCCCGAGATCATCGGCGAGCAGCTGCGTGAAGAGGTGCACGAGGAGGTCCCGGCACGGGCGCTGATGGCCGCCTACCGGCTGCCGCACGACGGCACCCGCGAGTGCGACGCGGCGGACCTCGCGCTCACCGTGCTCGGCGGAGGCGAGTCGTCGCGGCTGCACAACCGCCTGGTCCGCCGTGACCGTACGGCCGTGGCGGCCGGGTTCGGGCTGCTGCGGCTGGCCGGTGCGCCTTCCCTCGGCTGGCTGGACGTCAAGACGTCCGGCGGCGTCGAGGTGCCGCAGATCGAGGCCGCGGTCGACGAGGAGCTCGCCCGGTTCGCCGCCGAGGGCCCCACGCCCGAGGAAATGGAACGTGCGCAGGCCCAGTTGGAACGAGAGTGGCTGGACCGGCTCGGTACGGTGGCGGGCCGCGCCGACGAACTCTGCCGGTTCACCGTGCTGTTCGACGACCCGCAGCTCGCCCTGACCGCCGTACAGCGGGTGCTCGATGTCACCGCCGAAGAGGTCCAGGCGGTCGCCAAGGCCCAGTTGCGCCCCGACAACCGGGCGGTGCTGGTCTACGAACCGGTCGAATCGGCGGAGCCCGCGGAATCACCGGACACCGATGAGACCGAAGCCGACGACACCGACGCGCACGAAGGAGCGGACAAGTGACTGACGCTGCCGCGACTGGAGTTTCGATGCAGTTCCACCCGCAGCCGGCCCCTGGCGTCGCCCGCCCGTGGGCCTTCCCCGCACCGGAACGCGGCGCCCTGCCCAACGGCCTCACGGTGCTGCGCTGCCACCGCCCCGGCCAGCAGGTCGTGGCGGTCGAGATCTTCCTCGACGCCCCGCTGGACGCCGAGCCCGAGGGCCTCGACGGCGTGGCCACGATCATGGCGCGGGCCCTGTCCGAGGGTACCGACAAGCACACGGCCGAGGAGTTCGCCGCCGAGCTGGAGCGCTGCGGCGCCACTCTCGACGCGCATGCCGACCACCCCGGCATCCGGGTCTCCCTGGAGGTCCCGGCCTCCCGGCTGGCCAAGGCGCTCGCGCTGGTCGCCGAGGCGCTGCGGGCACCCGCTTTCGCCGACAGCGAGGTGGAGCGGCTGGTACGCAACCGGCTCGACGAGATCCCGCACGAGCAGGCCAACCCGGCCCGGCGCGCTGCCAAGCAGCTCTCCAAGGAGCTCTTCCCGGCCGCGGCGCGTATGTCGCGCCCGCGCCAGGGCACCGAGGAGACGGTGGAGCGGATCGACTCGTCGGCCGTGCGTGCCTTCTTCGACGCCCATGTCAGGCCGTCCACGGCAACCGTCGTGGTCGTCGGTGACCTCACCGGCATCGACCTGGACGCCCTGCTCGCCGACACCCTCGGCGACTGGTCGGGCGACACCGCCGAGCCCCGTCCCGCCCCGCCGATCACCGCCGACGACAGCGGCCGGGTGGTGATCGTCGACCGTCCGGGCGCGGTGCAGACGCAGCTGCTGATCGGCCGGATCGGCCCCGACCGGCACGACAGCGTATGGCCGGCCCAGGTGCTCGGCACGTACTGCCTGGGCGGCACGCTCACGTCCCGGCTGGACCGAGTGCTGCGCGAGGAGAAGGGCTACACGTACGGCGTGCGGGCCTTCGCCCAGGTGCTGCGGTCGTCGGCCCCGGATTCCGCCTCGGGGGCGACCGGTGCCGCGATGCTCGCCATCAGCGGATCCGTCGACACGGAGTCCACCGGACCGGCGCTGAAGGACCTGTGGACGGTCCTGCGGACCCTGGCCGCCGAGGGGCTGACCGATGAGGAGCGCGAGACGGCCGTGCAGAACCTCGTGGGTGTCGCACCACTGAAGTTCGAGACGGCGGCCTCCGTCGCCGGCACCCTCGCCGACCAGGTCGAGCAGCACCTCCCGGACGACTACCAGGCACACCTGTACGCCCGGCTCGCGGAGACCGGCACGGTCGAGGCGACTGCGGCAGTGGTCAACGCCTTCCCGGGCGACCGGCTGGTCACGGTCCTCGTCGGTGACGCGGCGCAGATCGAGGAGCCGGTCCGGGCCCTGGACATCGGAGAGGTGTCGGTGGTGGCCGGCTGACAGGCGTACCTGTCGCGGACGCGGGAGGCGGCCTCGCAGGCCGGCAGAACCATCGCCCGCGACAGTTCGCTTGTGACGGTTCACCTCTGACCGTCCAACGGTCACCCGGTCCACAGTCCCGTCGTGTGTCCACATAAAGGGACAAGAGGAAGACCCCTGTGAGCGAGATCTCGCCGGGGTCTTCCTTTTTGTCCGTTCTGGCGGCGAGGTTGCCTGTCTGCCCTGTGGGATGCGCTACAAAACGGCCTGTCCGTTTGGTGAATGAAAGTGACCCCGCTTAGCGTCGGCCGGGCTGTCCGTCACTCGTATGCCGCATCCGCGACGTACCGGACAGTCATCGCCGAGTCCCCGTCAGGCGCGAGCCTGGGGAGCCGGGGACCCACGAAGTCCCTGGGGTGAATCGGATGCCTGAGCCTCCCCGGGGCCGGGACATCCGTAGGAGACCTTCCTGCTCCGAACCCGTCAGCTAACCCGGTAGGCGAGAAGGAAGGAAAGGACCAGCCACTTCATGGCGTTCACCCGTGCCACCGGGAAGCATCGTGCCCCGAGCCGACTGACGCGCACGAGCGCGAAGATCGCCGGCGTCGCGGCCCTGGCCACCACCGGCGTCATCGGCGGAGCGGCCTCTCCGGCCCTCGCGGCGGACACCGGGGTCACCTCCGCCAGCGAGACGGGCCTGAACCAGGTCATCGCCATCGACAGTGCTCTCGCCGACCAGATAGCGGCCCAGGCCGCCGCACAGCAGCACCAGGCCGATGCCGCCGCGAAGGCGAAGGCGGAGGCCCAGCGAAAGGCCGAGGCCAAGAAGCGGGCCGAAGCCAAGAAGAAGGCGCAGGCCGAGGCGCGCGCGGAGAGGGCGCGTGCCGCCCGATCCGCCGAGCGCACCCGCCTGGGCGTCTTCCAGCTCCCGGTCGCCGGTTCGTACGTCACCACCGGCTACAAGTCCAGCGGCTCGCTCTGGTCGTCCGGCAGCCACTCGGGCATCGACTTCCACGCCGCGTCCGGCAGCTCCGTCGTCGCCGTCGGTGCCGGTACGGTCGTCGAGGCCGGCTGGGGCGGCGCGTACGGCAACAACATCGTGCTCCGGATGACGGACGGGACGTACACGCAGTACGGCCACCTCTCCTCGATCGGCGTCTCCGTCGGCCAGAGCGTCGGCGCCGGTCAGCAGATCGGCCTCTCCGGCTCGACCGGCAACTCCACCGGCCCGCACCTCCACTTCGAGGCCCGGACGACGCCGTCGTACGGCTCCGACATGGACCCCGTCGCGTACCTGCGCGCCCACGGCGTCAACGCCTGACCGGCGCCACCCGTCACACCCGCAGCACCTCTTCGAAGGCCCTGGCACACACCGGGGCCTTCGCTGTGCCCGGCCGTCGTCGTGCCCGACCTCCGTGCCCGGCCTCCGTGTTTGTCCGTGGAGCCCACCTGCAGTACCTGGCCGCCGAGTCGCCCCGTGGCCAAAAGATATTCATGAATTTCCGCCCGGCATCGGAAATTCGGCCTCATTGCAATAGAGTCGCAGAACAGGCGTCGGTCGGCCGCGTTTCACGGGGATTAAGGCGGAGGTTCGGACATGCGCATTCCCGCGCATTCGGTGTGCACGGCAATCCGTGACGACATCGTCTCCGGTGTCTTCGAACGCGGCGGACGGCTCACCGAGGAGTTGCTGGCGCGTCGATACGGGGTCTCCCGCGTCCCGGTACGGGAAGCGCTGCGCACCCTGGAGTCCGAGGGTTTCGTGGTCACCCGGCGGCACGCGGGTGCCTGCGTCGCCGAGCCCACCCAGCAGGAAGCCGCCGACCTGCTGGAGGTCCGGATGCTGCTGGAGCCGCTGGCCGCCGCGCGCGCCGCGCAGCGTCGCACCGAGGCGCATCTCAAGGTGCTGCGCGGTCTGGTCAGGCTCGGCCAGGAGCGGGCCAGGCGGGGCGAGGGGGAGGATCTGCGCCCGCTGGGTGGCTGGTTCCACGAGACGTTGGTGCAGGCCTCCGGCAGTCCCGGCCTGATCGCGCTGCTCACCCAGCTCCGGCACAAGATCGCCTGGATGTACGCGGTCGAACAGCCGGCCCGCCCGGCGGATTCCTGGGCCGAGCACGGAGCCGTCGTGGACGCGGTCGCGCGCGGTGACGCGGAACGGGCCAGGGCGCTGACCGCTCAGCACGCCGAACGGGCCGCGGCCGCGCACCGGCTGCGCCGCGTCGACCGGCCGGACCGCCGGCCCGCGGCCTCAAGCACCGGCCCGGTGAGGGCTTCGCAACATTCCGTAAACACCACGGGCATCCGGCATTAATGATTACGCCGTATACAAAGAGTTGTCATTCAGTGCGGCGCCCTTCGGGCTGTCCGAATTGTCGTCGCTCTTCATTTCTCACGAAGTTCCGCCCGGGAAATCGAAAGAGCCGCGGACCCCGTCAAGGGGGCGCGGCTATTTCGCGGGAAAAGGGTCAGACGGTCTCCGGCAGCTCGTCGAGCCCCTCGGCGACCAGCTTCGCCAGACGGTCCAGGGCGGCTTCCGAATCGTCGGCCTCGGATGCGAGCACGATCTCCTCGCCGCCGTGCGCGCCGAGACCGAGCACCGCGAGCATCGAGGCGGCGTTCACCGGATTGCCATCGGCCTTGGCGATCGTCACGGGGACGCCGGAGGCCGTGGCGGCACGGACGAAGATGGAAGCGGGGCGGGCGTGCAGGCCCTCTGCCCATCCGACGTTGACGCGGCGCTCAGCCATGGTTCTGCCCTTCAGGAATCAATGGTTGTCTAGACCAGTCTCTCACGCAGTGCGCGATGCTCCGGCCGACCCGCGGCAGGCCCGCAGCCCGTGCTGCAGCGCCGCTCGGCCCCCCTCAGACTGCCCCGGCCCCAGGACCTACGCGACCGCTGACGGAGCCGTAGTCTTTGCCCATGCAGCCCTCGTCGCAGCAGAGTCCGCATCACGCGTATCCCGACCACTGGGAAGCGGACGTGGTCCTCCGCGACGGCGGAACCGCGCGGATCCGGCCCATCACCACGGACGACGCCGAACGGCTGGTCAGCTTCTACGAGCAGGTCTCCGACGAGTCGAAGTACTACCGCTTCTTCGCTCCGTACCCCCGTCTGTCCGACAGGGACGTGCACCGCTTCACTCATCACGACTACGTCGACCGGGTGGGGCTCGCGGTCACGGTCGGCGGCGAGTTCATCGCGACCGTCCGCTACGACCGGATCGACGAGCGGGGCAGACCCGCCTCCGCACCCGCCGACGAGGCCGAGGTTGCCTTCCTCGTCCAGGACGCGCACCAGGGCAGGGGCGTGGCCTCGGCGCTCCTCGAACACATCGCCGCCGTCGCCCGCGAGCGCGGCATCCGCCGCTTTGCGGCCGAGGTGCTGCCCGCCAACACCAAGATGATCAAGGTGTTCCGGGATGCCGGATATACCCAGCAGCGCAGCTTCGAAGAGGGCTCCGTCCACCTCACCCTGGACCTCGAACCCACCGCCGAGTCCCTCGCCGTCCAGCGCGCGCGTGAGCAGCGGGCCGAGGCGCGTTCCGTACAACGGCTGCTCGCGCCCGGTTCCGTCGCCGTCATCGGCGCCGGCCGCACTCCCGGCGGGGTCGGCCGCACGGTTCTGCGCAATGTTCTCGGGGCCGGTTTCACCGGTCGTACGTACGCCGTGAACCGCTCCTTCGCCGCCGACCTGGGCACGATCGACGGGGTCCCCGCCCACCGTTCGATCGGCGAGATCGACGAACCGGTCGACCTGGCGGTCGTCGCCGTCCCCGCCGACCGCGTTCCCGAGGCCGTCGCCGACTGCGGCGAGCACGGTGTCCAGGGGCTGGTCGTCCTCTCCGCCGGATATGCCGAATGGGGTGCTGAGGGCAGGGAGCGGCAGCGTGAACTGGTCCGCCAGGCCCGCTCGTACGGGATGCGGATCATCGGACCGAACGCCTTCGGCGTCATCAACAACTCCGAGGCCGTCCGGCTGAACGCCTCCCTCGCCCCCGAGCCGCCCGCTCCCGGACGCATCGGCCTCTTCACCCAGTCCGGAGCGATCGGCATCGCACTGCTCTCCGGGCTCTACCGGCGCGGCGCCGGCCTCTCCACCTTCATCTCCGCGGGCAACCGCGCCGACATCTCGGGCAATGACTTCCTGCAGTACTGGTACGAGGACCCGGACACGGATGTCGCCCTGCTGTACCTCGAATCGCTCGGCAATCCCCGCAAGTTCACCCGCCTTGCCCGGCGCACCGCGGCCGTGAAGCCCGTGGTCGTCGTGAAGGGCGCCCGGCACAGCGGTTCCACCCCGCCCGGCCACGCGGTGCCGGTCAGCCGGATCCCGGACGCTACGGTCTCCGCGCTCATGCGGCAGGCGGGCGTGATCCGTGTCGACACGGTGACGGAGATGGTCGACGCGGGTCTCCTCCTCGCCGACCAGCCGCTCCCCGCGGGCCCACGGGTCGCGATCCTCGGCAACTCCGAGTCGCTCGGCCTGCTCACGTACGACGCCTGCCTGGCCGAGGGGCTCCGTCCGCGCCGGCCCCTCGACCTCACCACCGCCGCGACCCCGCAGGACTTCCGGGACGCCTTGGCCGAGGCCCTCGCCGACGAGGGCTGCGACTCCGTGATCGTGACGGCGATCCCGTGGGTGGGCGAGGACGGCGAGGCGGAACCGGGCGACGGAGAGGTACTGGCGACCGCCCTGCACGCGGCCGCGACCGCCGGTCCCGCCAAGCCGGTGGCCGTGGTCCACGTGGAGATCGGCGGCCTGGCCGAGGCTCTCGCCGCGGCCACCAGCACGGTCGCGCAGCCGCGCCCTTCGAAGCAGCCCTCCGCGTCCGCGGCGTCGCCGCGCGCCGGAGCCGCTGCCACCACGACAGGCCCCGCCCCGGCGCACACCCCTTCAGCGACCGGCTCCGCCCCGGCGCACGCCGCTTCCGCCCCCGGTAGCGGCGCGGTCACCGCAACCACGGGCACGGACAGCAAGGACCACCCCGAACCCGCGCGCCGCTCCCGCCCCCGTACTGGCCGGATCCCCGCCTACCCCGCCGCCGAGCGGGCTGTGCGCGCCTTGGCCGAAGCGGTGCGGTACGCGCAGTGGCGACGACAAGCCGCCGTGCCCGGCAAGGTGCCCGAGTTCCTCGACGACACCATCGACGAGCAGGGCGCGGCCGACCTGATCGACGCCCTGCTCGGCCCGGATCCCGACCCGAGGGGCAGGCCGCTCGCACACGACGAGGCGCGCGAACTCCTGGGCCGCTACGGCATCACCGTACGACCGACGCTTCCGGCCCCCGACTCCGAAGCCGCCGTAGCCGCGGCGGCGCGGCTCGGCTATCCCGTGGCGCTCAAGACCACCGCACCCCATCTGCGCCACCGCGCCGACCTCGGCGGTGTCCGGCTGGACCTCGCCAACGAGAGCGCGCTGCGCCGGGCCTACGGCGAACTGACCGACCTGCTCGGCAAGCCCGCCGAACTCCGGCCGGTCGTCCAGGCCATGGCACCGCGCGGCGTCGACACCGTCGTACGGGCGACGATCGACCCGGCGGCGGGCGCCGTCCTCTCCTTCGGGCTCGCGGGCGCGCCCTCCGAACTCCTCGGCGACACCGCCCACCGCCTGGTTCCGGCCACCGACCGCGACGCCGCGGAGCTGATCCGGTCCATCCGGGCGGCCCCGGTGCTGTTCGGCTGGCGCGGTGCGGCGCCCGTGGACACCGCCGCGCTCGAAGAGCTGCTGCTGCGGGTGTCCCGGCTGGTCGACGACCACCCCGAGGTGGTCTCCATCGCCCTGGAACCGGTCGTGGTCGCCCCCCAGGGGCTGACCGTACTCGGCGCGAGCGTCCGGCTCTCGCCGCCGCCGGCCCGCACCGACCTCGGCCCCCGCCGCCTGCCCAACTACTGACCGGCCACCGACCGGAAGGGCACTGCTTCGTCCCCGGCCGCCGGACGAGCCCGAAGGCGCCGGTCCTTCCTCCGCGCGGGCCCAGGTCGCCCTGCCGAACATCGTCCCCGGCAGTCATCCGCCCCCCGTAGGATGGTCCTCATGGCTAAGACCGGTACGACGACCCAGGGGCTGCGCGCGGCGATCGAGCGCAGTGGCTACTACCCGGCCCTCGTGGCCGAGGCGGTGGAGGCCGCCGTGGGCGGTGAGCCGGTCGCTTCGTACCTGGTGCACCAGGAGACCACGTTCGACTCCAACGAGGTGCGCCGCCACGTCACGGTCCTGGTCCTGACCGACACCCGCTTCATCGTCAGCCACACCGACGAGCAGAACGCGGACACCAGCTCCCCGACGCCGTACGCCACCACCTCCACGGAGTCGGTCAAGCTCGACCGGATCTCGTCGGTCGTGGTCAGCCGCGTCGTCGCCAACCCGGAGAAGTACGTACCGGGCACGCTGCCCCGCGAGGTCGTCCTCACCATCGGCTGGGGCGCGGTCTCCCGTATCGACCTGGAGCCGGCCGCCTGTGGCGACCCCAACTGCGAGGCCGACCACGGCTACACCGGCAGTTCCACGGCCGACGACCTGAGCCTGCGGGTCAGCGAGGCCGGTGACGGCCCGGACACCGTGCGCCAGACCCTCGTCTTCGCGCAGTCCCTCTCCGAGGCCACGGCCGCGACCACGGCGTCCGGCCGCTGATGGCCCAGCCGGCCTGGATGGACCCGGTCCTGCTCCCCGTCGACACCGCCCCCGTTCCCGAGTACGGCAGCGGCTCGCTCGCCGATCTGCTGCCCACGCTCGCCGCCGGACAGGGCGTGCCCGGCTTCACTGCGGCGATCCCCGAACTCACCCCCGCCGACCGGAACTGCGTGTTCCTGATCGACGGCCTCGGCTGGGAGCAGATCAAGGCCCACCCGGACGAGGCACCGTTTCTGCACTCCCTGCTCCCCACCTCGCGCGGCGGCACCGGCCGCCCGATCACGGCGGGCTTCCCGGCCACCACCGCGACGTCACTTGCCTCGGTCGGTACCGGACTTCCGCCGGGGGAGCACGGCCTTCCCGGTTACACCGCACGCAATCCGGAGACCGGCGAGCTGATGAACCAGCTGCGCTGGCAGCCCTGGACGCCGCCGAAGGCCTGGCAGCCGTACCCCACCGTCTTCACGCTCGCCGACGCCGCGGGGGTGCGCACCGCCCAGGTCTCCGCCCCCGCCTTCGAGCAGACCCCGCTCACCAAGGTCGCGCTCAGCGGGGGCTCGTTCCTCGGCCGGCTGTCCGGCGAGGAGCGGATGGACGTCGCCGCCCAGCGGCTCGCCGCGGGTGACCGGTCGCTCGTCTACACGTACTACAGCGAGGTCGACGGGAAGGGCCACCGCTTCGGTGTCGACTCCGACGCCTGGCGCGGGCAGCTGATGTATGTGGACGGCCTGGCCCGGCGCCTGGCCGAGCAGCTCCCGACCCGCTCGGCGCTGTACATCACCGCTGATCACGGCATGATCGACATCCCTTTCGACGAGCAGTCCCGGATCGACTTCGACGAGGACTGGGAGCTGCGCGCGGGCGTCGCCCTGCTCGGTGGCGAGGGCCGGGCCCGGCATGTGTACGCGGTCCCGGGCGCCGAGAACGATGTGCTGACCGTCTGGCGGGAAGTGCTCGGCGAGCAGTTCTGGGTGGCGAGCCGGGACGAGGCGATCGCGGCCGGCTGGTTCGGCCCGAAGATCGACGAACGTGTACACGGCAGGATCGGCGATGTCGTCGCCGCGGCCCACGACGACGTGGTGATCACCGCCTCGGTCAATGAGCCGCACGAGTCCGCGATGGTGGGTATGCACGGCTCGATGACCCCCGTCGAGCAGCTCGTACCACTGCTCGAAGTACGCTCGTAACCGCGTTTTCCTCGCCGGCTTTCCCTCACCACCGCGCTTCGCCCCGCCCGAAAGGTGCTCAGCCCCTCATGTCCGAGCTTGTGTTCTTCTCCGGAACGATGGACTGCGGAAAGAGCACTCTGGCTCTACAGTTTGCGCACAACCGGTCGGCGAGGGGGCTACAGGGTCTGATCTTCACTCGGGATGACCGTGCGGGGGAGGGCAAGCTCTCTTCACGGCTCGGTCTGGTGACCGACGCGGTCGAGGCGCTGCCGGGGATGGATCTGTATGCCCATGTCGTCGACCGGGTGTCGCACGGCGGCAAGGTCGACTACTTGATCGTGGACGAGGCGCAGTTCCTGGCGCCGGAGCAGATCGATCAGCTGGCGCGGGTCGTGGACGACCTGAATCTTGACGTCTTCGCCTTCGGTATCACCACCGACTTTCGCACGAAGCTCTTCCCGGGCTCGCGGCGGCTGATCGAGCTGGCGGACCGGATCGAGACGCTCCAGGTGGAGGCGATGTGCTGGTGCGGGGCGCGTGCTACGCACAACGCCCGCACGGTGGGCGGCGAGATGGTGGTGGAAGGCGAGCAGGTCGTTGTCGGTGACGTGGGTGGCCTCGCTGCGGAGGTCGGCTACGAGGTGCTGTGCCGACGTCACCATCGGCGCCGCATGACGAGCGCTTCTGCTCGTGCCGGCGCGCTCTCGCCGGACGTCCTGCCGGTCGCCCCTGCCTGAAGCCCGTTGGCCGAACAGGCCGCGGTTCACTGTGCCGTGGTCTGCAGAGCCTCTCGGTCTCCGCCTGCGCCGGTATCCAGTCCGGTCCGTCGGTGACGCTGGCGCCCGGATGCCCGATGGCGGCCGCTGCACAGTGCACGCTGCGCGACGGCGACACCTGTTCTGAGCCTGCCTGTCATGGTCATGAAGTTACCGGTCCGGTCGTGGTCGCCAGTGGGTCCGATCTGGAAGAACACCGGACGCGTGAAGCGGAGCCCCGGTAGAACTGGGGCCGCCAAGACGGGCCGTTCACCCCACCGGAGGCTCTGCTGGCGGGTCAGTGTGTCATGACCGAGAGATCGCGGCAGCCGACGGTGTCTTCGCCTTGTTGGTTTGCGTTCCTCGCGCCCCTTTCTCATTGACGATGGGCTCTGTTCGACCCAAAGGGCTGCAAGTTGGGATGAACTCGCGTCTGCGCGGAGGCCCAAGAGGCAGGCAGCCGGCAGGCTGTCACGGCGGGATCGCGTCGATCACGTCCCTCAGGCGTTTCAACACGTTTCCGAGCTCGTCCCGGGGTGGCGTGGCGAGCGCCAGCCGCAGTGCTCGGGGGCGGTGGGGGCCCGTGGCGAAGGCGTCTGCGGTGGACACGAGGATGCCCGCCTCGGCGAGCAGAGCCGCGACGTGGTCCGGACGCTGGTGCGGCTCCAGGCCGAGCCAGACCATGTACGAGACCGGATGCGCCGTGAGGTGCATCCCGGCGAGTGCGGCGCGGGCGATGTCCTGCCGGGCGGCCGCGTCGCCTCGGCGGTCCTCCTCCCAGCGGGCGACCGTGCCATCGGCCAGCCAGCCGGTGGCGAGCGCGGTGATGAGTCCCGGAGCGCCCCAGGCCGCGAGACGAAGGCTCCTGGTGACGGTCTCCACGTGCTGGGCGGGCAGTACGGCGAAGCCGAACCGCAGGCCGGGAGCCACGTTCTTGGACAGTCCGGCGACGTAGCAGGTGCGTTCGGGGGCGAGGGTCCGCAGGGGAGGAGGCGGTGACGAGTCGAGGAATGCGTAGGTGCCGTCCTCGATGATCAGGCAGTCGTGTGAACGGGCGATGGTGACGAGGCGGTCGCGGCGTTCCTGGTCGAGGACCCAGCCGAGCGGGTTATGCATGGTGGGGATCGCATAGATCGCGCGGACGGGGCGCGTGCGGCACAGGCTGTCGAGCGCGGCGAGGTCCGGCCCGGTCGCCGTGACGGGGATCGCGGCCATGTCGAGCCGGTGGGCCGAGGCGAGCAGCTTGATGCCGGGGTAGCTGAGTGCGTCGACCGCGAGGACGTCACCGGGCCTGGTGAGGGAGCGCAGCACGGAATCGAGCGCCTGCTGGGCGCCGCTCGTGAGCAGGACGTTCGCCGGCGCTGTGTCGATCCCTCGCTCCAGCAGGTAGCCGGCCACGATCGCCCGCTCATGCAGGCGCCCGCCCGGCGGGTCCTGGCGGAGCAGCGCCTCGACCTCGCCCGAGACGGAGAGCGCACGCAGCGCCTGCCGTAGTCGGTCGGCCTGGCCCTCGCCCAGCGGCTGGTTGAACGACAGGTCCGCGACCCGCCGCACCGGCAGGGCGCGCGACGGCTCAAGGCCGTCGTAGCCGGACTGCACGCGCACGAACGTCCCGCGCCCCGGTTCCGCCACCACTAGGCCCATGGCGGCAAGCTCGGCGTAGACCCGGGTAGCCGTGGCCAGTGCGATCCTCCGCTCACGGGAGAGACCGCGGTGCGTCGGGAGCCGGGTGCCCGACGGGAGCGTGCCGGACCTGATCGACGCGGCGAACTCGTCCACGATGGCCTTGTAGGACGGTGGCCGCATGTGGCACCTGTATCCGTCTGTATCTAGGACAATAAATGGATCGTCATAGGTTATGGCTCCTAGCCTCGTCGTGTCCAAGCCCAGGCGGAACGGAGCAGGAGCCATGACCGTACACATCGACCGGGATGAACACGTCGTCACCGTCACCATCGACAGGGAAAGGAAGCTCAACGCCCTTGACTACCCGACGATCGACGCGTTGCTCGCAAGCCTCGACCGCATCGACTCCGACGACTCCGTGCGGGCGATCGTCCTGACCGGTGCCGGGCGCAGGGCGTTCAGTGCGGGCGCGGACATTCCCTCTCTGGCGGGGAGCATCGCCGGCGGGCCCGAGCGCGCCCTCCGTGAGGTCGTCCGACGGGGACACGCGCTGACCCGGCGGATCGAGGAATTTCCCAAGCCCGTGATCGTCGCCGTCAACGGGCTTGCGTACGGCGGCGGTTGCGAGATCACGGAGGCCGCTCCGCTGGCGATCGCCGCCGAGCACGCCACGTTCGCAAAGCCCGAGATCTCCCTCGGCTTCCCGCCGCCCTTCGGTGGTTCCCAACGGCTACCGCGGCACGTCGGCCGCAAGCGAGGCCTGGAGATGATTCTGACCGGCGACCCGATCCCGGCCGTGCGGGCCGCGGAGATCGGCCTCGTCAACGCCGTCGTACCGGCCGATGAACTCCTCGATGCCGCACGCCGGCTGGCCGACCGGATCAGCCGGCACGCGCCGACGGCCGTAGCGGCCTGCCTGCGCGCGGTAACCCGCGGCATCAACCTGCCCGTCGATGAAGGACTCGCGGTCGAGGCGGCCTGCTTCGCCGCCACCGTGCCCACCGACGGCGTGCGGACCGGGCTGGGTCGGTTCCTAGACCGCACGGGTGCGTCCCGCTGAAGAACTCCGTTCCCGGAGCGCGTACGTGACGTCTGTGTCGAACCATCGATGCGCGAGGCTGCACTCATCACCCGGGTCCAACCCGGCGCCGGCACCGGCGACCGCGTCGGCGAGGAAGTAGGAACCGGTGAGTCTGCGGGCTCCGTCACCCGGGGCGCCACAGGTCGGCGTTGATCTTGTCGGAGAGGGTCGCACGGCTGTCGACCCGAGCCCCCCTACGCCTGGTCCGGCAGCAGCGTCGGGGCCTGTGCCCGCATGGTCGGACACTTCACGATGCGTCTCGTCGGCCACGCTCCTCCTTCTCGGATTCGGCTTCGGCGGGTCGGAGCGATCCGGTGTCGCTCGGGCCCGTTCTCACCACATACCGGCAACGGTCGACGGATTCGGGATGGGGCGTCACTTCAGTTCCATGAGGATGTCGGCGCGGGCGTAGTAGTCGGAGACCGGCAGGCAGTTGCGGGTGATCCTTATGAACCCGGCGTCCTCGTAGAGGTGAATGGCGGGGGCAAGCCTGCTGTTGGTGCCGAGGAACAGCCGGGTCCCGCCGAGTTCCCGGGCGCGGTCGATCGCCGCGGCGACGAGGCGGCCGCCGATGCCGTGTCCCTGCGCGGCTGGGGCCACGGCCATCTTCGCCAGCTCGAACACGGCGTCCGGATGGGCCAGTAGCGCGACGCACCCGACAACGGTGCCGCTGCCCGGCTCGTGCGCCAGGAGCACGTCACCGCCCGGGTCCACGATGCGGCCGAACGGATCCCCGAGAACGGCCCGGTCCGCTTCCTCCAGGATGAACAGGCGCGAGATCCACTCCTCGTTCAGTGCCCGGAACGAGTCGGCGTCACCCTGTGAGGCGATCGAGGAGATCACGGTCGAGGCAGAGGCGTACGGCATCAGGCGGGTTTCCTTTCCTGTGGGGCTGCTCACCAGCCTCCGGCCCTACCCACCCATGCGTCCAATACAAAGCCGGGTCTCCATCAATAAGCTGGAGCTATGGATCGCAGCATCGAGTTCCGCCATCTGCGGTACTTCCTGGCGGTGGCCGAGGAACTCCACTTCGGCCGGGCCGCCCAGCGGTTGCACATCGCTCAGCCGGCCTTGTCCCAGCAGATCAGACAGCTGGAGAAGATCGTCGGCGTCGAGTTGTTGCGGCGGACGTCCCGAAGCGTCCGCCTCACCGAGGCGGGAGCGACGTTCCAGCCACGTGCGAGGGACCTCCTGGGCCGTCTGGCGTCCGACCTCGACGAGGCCGGCCGTGTCGGCCGCGGTGAGGCCGGCCGCCTGGACGTCGCCTTCATCACCTCAGCCACGACGATCGTCAGCGAACGGCTGCGTGCCTTCTCCCGCCGCCGCCCTGACGTCCAGGTCAAGCTTCACGACGGCTTCACCGTCGACGTCCTGGCGGCCCTGGAACGAGGCACGGCCGACATCGGGATCGTGCGGGACGCCGACGAGCGGGACGACATCGACCTCTCGCTGCTGACGACGGAACGGTTCGTCGCCGTCGTCCCCGCAGAGCACCCCGCCGCGAGGGGTAACCATGTGGAAGCAACGGCGCTGGCCGCCGACCCGCTGATCCTGTTCCCGCGGTCAGCCGGGGCTCACGCGTTCGATGTGAACACGCAGCCGTTGCAGGATGCCGGCATCGACGTCCAGGCCGCTCAGGAGTTCTCGAACTGGCACACCATCATCATGTTCGTCTCCGCCGGCCTCGGCGTCAGCATCGCCCCCTACAGCGCCACGACGCTGCTCCCACCCGGCGTCCGAAGACTCGAGCTCGACGGGCCTCCAGCAATGAGCCGGATCTTCATGGCCACCCGCAGAGGAGACGACCGCCCCCTGGTACGAGCCTTCCTCGCGGCGTCCGGGGCCATGCCAGGTCATGGCGACGACCGAACGGCGGGCCTCTCGTGACGTGCGGAGCGGGCGGCTACGAGGTGCTGCGCCGACGCCACCACTGACGCAGGACGACCAGCGCGAGCGCCCGAGCGGCCCAGCCCTCACCGGACGTGCTGCCCGTCACCGCTGTCTGAACCAACCCCTCGGGCGTCCGGCACGGATGCTTAGGATGACGCTGTGAACACGGTGAGCGGAACTGAGGCCGAGTCCGAACCGGGCCCACTGGGCAAGGTGCAGCCGCGGCAGCTGATCGTGACGGTCTACGGGCTGTACGCGCGCGACACCGACGGCTGGATGTCCGTGGCCTCGCTGATCCAGCTGCTTGCCGACCTCGGTGTCGAGGCGCCGACCGTACGGTCCTCGGTCTCGCGGCTGAAGCGCGCCGGACTGCTCGAAGCCGAATCGGTGTCCGGAGCGGCCGGTTACCGGATCTCGCCCGAGACCGAGCGGATTCTGCGCGACGGCGATCCGCGCATCTTCGCGGCCCGAAGGGCCACCGTGGACGAGGGCTGGGTGCTGGTCGTCTTCTCCGTGCCCGAATCCGAACGCGCCAAGCGGCACACCCTGCGCACCCAGCTGACCCGGCTCGGTTTCGGTTCCGTGTCCGCCGGTGTGTGGATCGCGCCGGGACATATGCACGGCGAGGCGGAGGACATGCTGGCCCGGCACGGGCTGCGCTCGTACGCCGACCTCTTCCGGGCCGACTATCTCTCCGTGGCCGGGGGCGGGAACGGGGACCTGCCCGCGAAGGTGCGTTCCTGGTGGGACACCGTCCGGCTGCAGCGGCTGTACGTCGCATTCCTCGCGGCACATCGTCCGGTGGCCGAGCGGATCGCGGGCGGCAGCGCGGTGACGGACCGCGAGGCGTTCACGACGTACATCAGGGTTCTCACCGACTGGCGCCGGCTCGTCTACCTCGACCCCGGTGTCCCGCGTGAACTGCTGCCGGCCGAGTGGAGCGGAACCGAGGCGTCCGAGCTCTTCGACGAGCTGCACACCCGGCTGGCCGACCCCGCCCACCGGCATGTGGAACGGTCCCGGAAGGGCTGACCCGCCCCGCGGCCCGTCGGCTCAGCGAGCGGCCGACCGTACGATCGTGAACACCGCGCCCTCCGGGTCAGCCACGGTCGCCACCCGGCCGTTCAACCCCTCCCGGGGTGACTGCAGAACGTATCCGCCGAATTCCACCACGCGATGCGCTGCCTCGTCGGTGTCCTCGACCTCGAAGTACGTCATCCAGTGCGGGCCGCGGTCGCGCGGCAGGGCGTGGCCGACACCGTGCAGCGAGGCCACCGGACGGCCGTGCAGATGAAGGGTCTGATAGTCGAAGTCGGCCGAGACGACGGCCTCCGCCTCGTAGCCGAAAACCGTCTGGTAGAACTTGCAGACCGTCGACGTCTCGCGGGTCATCAGCTCGTTCCAGACCGGTGTGCCATGGGTGCCCGCGAGCGCCGTACCGACGTGCGCGGCGGCCTGCCAGATTCCGAACACCGCGCCGCTGGGATCGGAAGCGATGGCGAGCCGGCCCGCCTCACCCGCATCACCCGAGTCGAGCGGCCCCACGGCGACCGTGCCACCGCAGGAACGGATCGCTTCCGCCGTGGCGTCGGCGTCGTCGGTGGCCAGATAGGTCGTCCAGGCGACCGGCAGATGGCGATCGGGCGGCAACTGCCCGATGCCCGCGACCACTTTCCCGTCGATCAGCGCGCGGACATACGGACCCAGCTGATCCGGACCGGGCACGAACTCCCAGCCGAACAGCCGGGAGTAGAAGTCCTGGGTCGTGCTCAGGCCGTGCACAAGCAGACTCACCCAGCAAGGTGTTCCGGGCGTGCGCAGGGCTGCAGCCTCCGTCATCGTCACTCTCTCCTCGGACCATCGTGGTGGCCGTACGGGGGGAACGGGGCCGGTGTGCCGTCATGCGGTACAGGATGTGAACGCCCCGTGGAGATGTTTGCACCACCAGGCGCACGATGTGCCCCGGCCGCGCCGTACTTTCCGGGATCTCGACGGAGGTGGAACGATTTGGTGTGAAACGTCCGCCTGGCTGCTGTTACGGGTGGGGAGGCTCCTGCGCGAGGATGGCACCCATGAAGCCCATCATCACCGCATCCGAATACGCGAGCGAGTCGGCGGGGCCACGTCCGCCGGTGCTCCTGGACGTACGTTGGCAGCTGGGCGGCCCGCACGGCCGCCCCGACTACGAGGCCGGGCACATCCCCGGTGCGGTCTTTGTCGACCTGGACGCGGAACTCGCCGGTCCGGCAGGCAGCGGCGGCCGTCACCCGCTGCCCGGCACGGAGGAATTCGGTGCGGTGATGCGCCGGGCCGGTGTCTCCCGGGACACTCCGGTGGTCGTGTACGACGGTGGCCAGGGCTGGGCGGCGGCCCGTGCGTGGTGGCTGCTGCGCTGGACGGGGCACGAGGACGTCCGGGTCCTGGACGGCGGTCTCGCCTCCTGGCAGGGGGATCTCGAAACGGAGGTCCCGGCGCCGGCCGAGGGCGACTTCCGGCCGGCGCCCGGTGCGCTGCCATTGCTGGACGCGGACGGGGCGGCGGCGCTGGCCCGCTCCGGTCTGCTGCTCGACGCGCGGGCCGCGGAGCGCTACCGGGGCGATGTGGAGCCGATCGACCGGGTGGGCGGCCATATCCCGGGCGCCGTGTCGGCGCCGACCTCCGAGAACACGGGGGACGACGGCCGGTTCCTGCCCGCTCCATCGTTGGCGGCCCGCTTCAAGGGCCTCGGCGCGGACCGGGCGCCGGAGATCGGCGTCTACTGCGGCTCCGGTGTCTCCGGCGCCCATGAGGTGCTGGCCCTGGCCGTCGCCGGAATCCCCGCGGCGCTGTACGCGGGATCCTGGTCCGAGTGGTCCGCCGACGAGTCCCGCCCGGTGGCCAAGGGGCCCGACCCGCAGTAACGGAGCCCGCACCGGCCACCGCGACCGGAACCGCCGTAACGGGACCCGGTCGCACGGGGCGCACGCTGCGCGAAGAGCGGAGCCCCCGGCACGCGGGACGCAGACGGCACGAGAGCCCGTACGCAACGGCGTGCGGGCCCTCGTCATGCTGCGGTCTCCCCGCCTCAATCCTGCTTCTTCCGGCGCGTGCCGAAGACGATCTCGTCCCAACTCGGTACGGCGGCCCGGCGGCCCGGCCGGACGCCGTCCGCCTCGGCCTGGCGGTCCGTCGTCCCGGTCAGCCGGTCGCGATGACCGGCCACCGCCCGCGGCATCAGCACATCCGCATAGGCGGAACCGGCACCGGCGGAGGCCGCCGCGGCCGGCGGCTCGTCGGCCTCCGGCTCCTGCGCGGCGGGCTCGATGGCGGGCGGCTCGGGCGGCGCGGGACGCTCCGGCACCACCATGTCGCCGCGGAAGCTGGGCACCGCCTCCAACAGGCTGGTCAGCGAATCGCGCTCACCGGCCGAGATGCCACCGATGTGCTCCTCCGGCTCGGGCACCGGTGCAGTGGGGCGCTCCATCTGACGGTCCAGGGCGCGGTCCAGCGGCCGGTCGCGGGGCAGCCGGGCGATCCGGGGTACGAACGGGAAGCTCGGCTCGGGCGCGGCGACATCATCGGTCTCTCCGATCAGCGACCGGGCCTCGTCGTCCACGGCCTGGACCAGCCGGCGCGGCGCGTCGTACGTCCAGCTCGCCGAGTGCGGCTCGCCCGCGACCCGGTAGACGAGCAGGACCTCCCAGGTGCCGTCGTCACGGCGCCAGGAGTCCCACTGGACGGTCTCCTTGTCCGCGCCGCGCAGCAGCAGCCGTTCCTGCACCGCCTCGCCGAGCTGGGGGCCGGTGTTCTCGCCTGGGCGGCGCACAGGAGTCTTCCGGGCCCGCTCGGCCATGAAGGCGCGCTCCGCGAGTACGGGGCCCTCGAAGCGTCGGACACGGTCGACCGGAATCCCGGCGAACTGGGCAACCTCCTCCGCGGAGGCGCCGGCTCGTATCCGGGCCTGGATGTCGCGGGGGCGGAGGTGGCTCTCCACCTCGATCTCGATCTGGCCGAGCCGCGCGCGGTCGTTGCGCACGGCGGCTCGCAGCCGCTCATCGATCGGAAGCGTGTACTCCGTGCTGTCCGCAGCCTTGAGCACCAGTCGTGTGCCGTCGTTGGAGACGGCCACGACACGCAGTTCGGGCATGGGGACCTCCCGGGTGGTGCCTGCCGACGTCACGTGCGTCGCTGCTTCCGCTAGTCGAGTGTGGCCTGCCCGGGTGCAGCCTGCCACAACATTGCCGTGTTGCCCGGCGTGTCGGGCGTGAGCCCTTGATCGCCGGTATGACACGGTGACCTATTGTGCAACACAAAGCGACCGATGGTCACCTCGTGTAGCCAGTCCCCGTGCAATGACGTGGCGCCGCCGGATCGAGTGCCTCCTTCGGCCCCCTCCCGAAGATCCCGGACACCCACGTGGGAGTCCGGCCCCAGGGCTCGCCACAGTACTCCATTCGGGCCATGTGGGTGGACCGCCGCGCCGCCGAACTTCTCGTGAGGCGCGGGAGCCGAGTCGCCCGGCAGGGTGCGGGGCGCCCTTCGTGCGTGTCCTGCTTCACAGAAGCTCCCGAAGCGGAACTATTCACTTCGCTCAAATGTCCCTTCCTGTTGCATGGTGGGAGAGATGTCAATCAAGGGCTGGAAATGGTGCAGAAGCCGGAAAGTGACATAGAGCCCAAGGAAAGGCGTATAGATCTGAGTCTGCCTCAGGTGGCGGGCAGCGCCTTGGCGGCGATCGCGGCAGCGGTGGCGGCCTCTCAGCTGGGCGTGTACGGAACGATCCTCGGCGCCGGAGTGATGAGCGTCGTCGCCACCTGCGGTGGTTCGCTCTTCCAGCACTTCTTCCGTCGCACCGGCGAACAGATCCGCGAGGTGACGGTCCAGGTGAAGCAGCCGGGCCGTGAGGTGACCGTACAGACGCGTGGGACGAGCGACCCGCAGGGGGTGCGACGGTCACCGGCCGGAACGCCCGACGGAGCCATGGACGCGACCACGGTGATGCGCGCCGTGGACGCCGCGACCGTGCGCGGCGGGACGGACGCCACGACCGTACTGCGCAACGTGGCGGACGATCCGGACCGTACGCGGCTGCTGAGGCCGCTCGACGGGACGCGGTTGCGCGACCCGGTCCGGCCGGAGCCGGGCGAGGAGTTCTCCGAAGCCAGCACCCACGGCACCCGTATCCGCGGCTGGAAGCGGTCGGCGCTCGGGGCGGCCGTGGTCTTCGCCGTGACAATGGCCGGGATCACCACATTCGAGCTGGTCTCCGGAAATGACCTGAGCGGCGGCGGGGGAACCACCGTCGGCTCCGTCGTACGCGGGGAGCGGGGCGCCGCGTCGAACGACCCGGCACCGTCGACCGGCACCGACCCCGGCCAGGAGCGGAGTCCGGGCCAGGAGAGCGGTGCGACACCCGGTACGGACTCGCAGGGCGGGCAGAGCCGGAGCCCGGACTCCGGTCAGGGCGACCGTTCCCCCGTGGATCCGACGCCCAGCCCCACGCCGTCCGGCAACACCGGACAGACGAATCCGTCCCCGGCGGCCACGCCGTCCCCAGTGGTGCCCGGTGACGGCGGCACCGCCGCTCCGAACCCCACGGGCGCGGGCGACGCCCCGGCGCAGGGCGGCCGCACCACCACGGGCACGGGCACGGGCACGGGACAGTGAACGGCCGCGCCGCTCAGTCGCCCAGCACCCGGCGCAGATAGTCGTTGCCGAACAGCCGGTCCGGGTCGAGCCGGTCGCGTACGGCGGTGAACTCGCCGAACCGCGGGTACACCCCGGCGAGGTACTCGGCGTCGCGGGTGTTGACCTTGCCCCAGTGCGGGCGGCCGGCGTGTGCGGTCATGATCCGCTCGACAGCCGTGAAGTACGCCTGGTAGGGCGTGCCCTTGTACAGATGGACGGCGATGTACGCGCTCTCCCGGCCCGAGGCCGTGGAGAGCGCGATGTCGTCCGCGGGGGCGGTACGCACCTCCACCGGGAAGCTGACCCGCAACGGCGAACGCTCCACCATCGCCTTGACCTCGCGCAGCGCCTCCACGGCGGCCTCGCGCGGCAGTGCGTACTCCATCTCCACGAAACGGACCCGGCGCGGACTCGTGAAGACCTTGTACGGGATGTCGGTGTACGTACGGGCGGACAGTGCGCGGCTGGAGAGCTTGGCGATCGACGGAATGGTGGCGGGGACCGCCCGGCCGAGCGAACACGCCACCTGGAAGATCCCGTTGGAGAGGAGCTCGTCCTCGATCCAGCCGCTGACCCTTCCGGGCGGAGCGGCGGGGCCCGCGCTGCGGTTGTTGCGCTTGGTGTTGCAGTTGCCGGTGTGCGGGAACCAGTAGAACTCGAAGTGCTCGTTGTCGGCGACCAACTCGTCGAAACCGGCCGTGACCCGGTCGAAGCTCATCGGTTCCTCACGGGCCGTCAGCAGGAAGACCGGTTCCACGGCGAACGTGATCGCCGTGACGACACCCAGGGCACCGAGCCCGATCCTCGCGACGGCGAAGATGTCGGCGTTCTCCTTCTCCGAACAGGTCAGCACCGTGCCGTCGGCCGTGACCAGTTCGAGGGCGCGGATCTGCGCGGATATGGACGCCGAGTCGCGGCCGGTGCCGTGGGTGCCGGTCGAGGTGGCCCCGGCGACCGTCTGCTCCATGATGTCGCCCATGTTGGTGAGCGACAGGCCCTCCCGTGCCAGGGCGGTGTTCAGCCGTTTCAGCGGAGTGCCGGCCTCGACGGTCACGGTCATCGCCTCGCGGTCGATCTTCCGGATGCCGGTGAGGAGATCGGGGCGGATCAGCACGCCGTCGGTGGCCGCCGTCGCGGTGAAGGAGTGCCCGGTGCCGACCGGCTTCACCCGCAGGCCGTCCTCGGACGCCCGGCGCAGCACTTCGGCGAGCTCCGCCACGGAGGCGGGGGACACGGACCGTACCGGACGGGAGCTGACATTCCCCGCCCAGTTACGCCACGCGTTCGTCGTCCGTGCGTCGGTGTCGGTCATCTTCCGCGCGCCCTTCCGTAGGAACCGGCCCGCTGAGCCGGCGATACCCCAGGAACGCCACCGCGGCCGCGAGCGCTCCCGCCACGACGGGCACCGCGTACCCCGCCTCGGCTCCGGAGGCGTCGACCACCCAGCCGGCGGCCGAGGAGCCGAGCGCCACACCGACGGCGAGCCCGGTGCTGGTCCAGGTCATGCCCTCGGTCAGTTTCGTGCGCGGTACGTGCTGCTCGACGAGGGCCATGGTGGTGACCATCGTCGGTGCGATGGCGAGGCCCGCGACAAAGAGCGCCACGGCCAGAAACGGGAGGCTCCCGGCCAGTTGGAGGGGGATCATACTCACGGCCATCGCACACACGCCCACCAGCCACCGGGCGGACGCCTTCCCCTTGAGGCGCAGCAGGCCGAAGACGGCGCCGGCCAGGCAGGAGCCCAGCGCGTACACGGCCAGCACGAGGCTCGCCGCGGCCTTGTGGCCCTGTTCCTCGGCGAACGCCACCGTCACCACGTCGATCGCCCCGAAGATCGCACCGGTCGCCACGAACGTCACCACGAGCACCTGGAGGCCCCGGGCCCGCAGCGCGGTGCCGCCGGTGTGCTGCTCGCGCGGATGCGGCACCGGCTCGGTGGCGCGCTGCGCGGTCAGCCAGAAGACGCCGACCAGCAGGAACCCGGCCGCGATGAGCGGCCCCGCCTCCGGGAACCAGGCGGTGGACAGACCGATCGAGATGATCGGCCCGAAGATGAAGCACACCTCGTCGACGATCGACTCCCACGAGTAAGCGGTGTGCAACTGCTGCGGCGAACCCCGGTAGATCTCCGCCCAGCGCGCCCGGATCATCGACCCCACGCTGGGGACGCAGCCCGCGCCCGCCGCGAAGACGAAGAGCGACCAGTCCGGCAGCCGCTGCTGCGCGCAGATCAGCAGACCGGCCACCGCCGCCAGCGCGACGAAAGTGGCGGGACGCAGGACGCGGCGCTGCCCGTGCCGGTCGACGAGCCGGGAGATCTGCGGTCCGATCACCGCCGCCGACATCGCCAGCGTCGCGGAGAGCGCACCGGCGAGCCCGTAACGGCCGGTGAGTTGCGAAACCATGGTCACCACGCCGATGCCCATCATGGACAGCGGCATCCGGCCGAGGAATCCGGCCGCCGAGAACCCCTTGGTGCCGGGGGCGGCGAAAATCGCGCGGTAGGGACTGGGCAAGGAAGGCTCCGGAACAGCGTGATCGCACGCGCCTGTAATGCGTGAATGTGGCCGGTACAGCTTACGGTCGGGGTGGCCGCTCCCACACCGGGGTCGGCCGGGGAACCGATGTCGGTGGGAGTGCTGTCCGAGGCGAGTGGCAGGATCGTCGTCATGTCCGATCTGCGCGATCCCGCTCCTTACGACGCCCTGTTGTTGCTCTCCTTCGGCGGCCCCGAAGGCCCGGACGACGTGGTCCCGTTCCTGGCGAACGTGACCCGTGGCCGCGGTATCCCCGAGGAGCGGCTGAAGGAGGTCGGCAAGCACTACTTCCTGTTCGGCGGCGTCAGCCCGATCAACGCCCAGAACAGAGCCCTGCTGGACGCCCTGCGCCGGGACTTCGCGGAGCGCGGACTCGACCTGCCGGTGTACTGGGGCAACCGCAACTGGGCGCCGTACCTCACCGACACCCTGCGCGAGATGATCAAGGACGGGCGCCGCCGCGTCGCCGTCCTCGCCACCAGCGCCTACGCCTCGTACTCGGGCTGCCGGCAGTACCGCGAGAACCTCGCCGGGTCACTGGCCGCCCTGGAGGCCGAGGGTCTGCCCGTGCCCCGGGTCGACAAGCTCCGGCACTACTTCAACCATCCCGGTTTCGTACGGCCCATGGTGGACGGTGTCCTCGCCTCCCTGGCCGATCTCCCCGAGGACGTACGGGCCGGGGCACACCTCGCGTTCACCACGCATTCCATCCCCACCTCCGCCGCCGACACCTCCGGCCCCGTCGCGGAGCACGGCGACGGCGGTGCCTATGTCGCCGAGCATCTGGACGTCGCCCGACTGATCGTCGACGCGGTGCGCGAGGAGACCGGCGTCGAGCACCCCTGGCAGCTCGTCTACCAGTCGCGCAGCGGCGCCCCGCACATCCCGTGGCTGGAGCCCGACATCTGCGACCACCTGGAGGCGCTGCACGGAGACGGCGTGCCCGCAGTGGTGATGGCCCCCATCGGTTTCGTCTCGGACCACATGGAAGTGCTGTACGACCTCGACACGGAGGCCACCGCGAAGGCCGCAGAGCTCGGGCTTCCGGTGCGCAGGTCCGCGACCGTGGGCGCCGATCCGCGGTTCGCCGCGGCCGTGCGCGACCTGGTGCTGGAGCGCGCCGCCACCGAACGGGGGCGTGGCGCGCAGCGGTGCGCGCTGGGAGCGCTCGGCCCGAGCCATGACCTCTGCCCGGTCGGCTGCTGCCCGGCCCGAGCCCTCAAGCCCGCCGCCGCAGGCGCCGACAGCCCGTACGCGTAGTCCCTGCCGTATGCCCGGAGACCCTGGAGCGCCGTGACCGACCCGAACCTGTCCGAACTGCTCGACCTCGCCCTGGAGGCCGCCCGCCGCGCCGGCGCGCTGCTGCGCGACGGCCGCCCCGCCGACCTGGGGGTGGCCGCGACCAAGTCCAGCCCGATCGACGTCGTCACGGAGATGGACATTGCCGCCGAGAAGCTGATCACCGGTTTCCTGACCGAGCGCCGCCCCCAGGACGGCTTCCTCGGCGAGGAGGGGGCCAGCGCGGAGGGCAGCAGCGGTATCCGCTGGGTCATCGACCCGCTCGACGGCACTGTGAACTACCTGTACGGGCTGCCCACGTGGGCCGTCTCCATCGCCGCCGAACGGGACGGCGAGCGGGTCGTGGGCGTCGTGGAGGCCCCGATGCGCCGTGAGACGTACCAGGCGGTGCTCGGCAGCGGCGCCCACGCGAAGGGCGGCGTGTACGGCGAGGGCACCGCACTGCGCTGCCGGCCCGCGCCGCCGCTCGACCAGGCGCTCGTCTCGACCGGCTTCAACTACGTCGGCCACGTCCGTGCGCACCAGGCGGACGTGGCCCAGCAGCTGATCCCGCGGCTGCGCGACATCCGGCGCGGCGGTTCCGCCGCCGTGGACCTCTGCGATGTGGCCGCGGGGCGCCTCGACGGCTACTACGAACGCGGGCTCCACCCGTGGGACCTGGCGGCCGGTGACCTCATCGCCCGTGAGGCGGGGGCGTACACCGGCGGCCGTCCCGGGCGGCCCGCCGACGGAGACCTGACGGTCGCCGCGACGCCGGGTGTCTTCGAGCCGCTGCAGGCCCTGCTGGAGGAGCTCGGCGCCTGGCACGACTAAACCCGGTCGTCCGGGTCCTCCCGGCGCGCGAGAGGGGCCCCTGACGCCGTATCCGGC